>CAKUQA010000010.1 GCA_934675225.1 uncultured Candidatus Melainabacteria bacterium
GTTTTAACCCGTGGAGACAAATCTCTTTGCAGATATATTGAAACTCTTTTCAAAAAAGGGTGCTATCTTGATGCTTGGGGAGAATATTTTAAAGAAGATATCTGGCATGAAACGGCCAAAGAGTTGGACATTGATTTAGCAGAGCGTGCAAAACATCAGTATTCAACTGATGAAGAACTCCCATGGGATTTTATAAATACAGGTTTGAATAAAGAGTGGCTTGTAAATGAGTACAATTTGGCTGTTAATTCTTCTGTTTCCAATTCGGAGAAAGAAATTGATGGTGAAGTGCAAAATATTGTCCCGACTTGTGAAAAACAATGCGTAAACTGTGGAGTTTGTTCTAATTTAAAAACTCGAAAAATCCTTGCGAAACCTTTTAGGGCATGCGAAAAAGCTCAGAATTTAAAAATAGAACATAAAGATCCTACTACCGTTAACGGTTATGATAAAGAAATTTATAAATATCGTATAAAACTGACAAAAACAGGGATTTTGAAATATTTTTCACATTTGGATTGGCAAAATACATTTTTTAAAGCGATTGCAAGGACAGATTTAGATATTGTATACTCATTGGGTTATAATCCTTCGATGAAGATTTCAATGGGGATTGCGTTACCTTTGTTTGCTGAAAGTAAATGCGAACTTGTTGATGTTGAGTTGTTTAATAACTTAACGGAAGAAGAACTCAAACTAAAGTTAGAAAAAGTGTTACCTAAAGAGGCAAAAATTATAAGTATTGTAAAAATTGCAAAAAATGCTCCTGCAATTGATATCACGGCTCAATGGGCAGAATATAAAATTGATATTTTTAATAAATTACTTTACGATTTTGAAAGTTTACGATATAATACGGACAGAGTTTTATCTTCTGGTGAGATTTTAATAGAGAAGAAAAACAAAAAAGGTTTAATTAAAAAAACAGACGTTACAAAATCAATAAAATCTTATAGGTTTGAGGATGAAAGTCTGTTCATAGTATTAAAAACCGGACAATCAGCAGTTAATAAAGAAGATGGTACTGTAGAAGCAGGAATACCGGCATTGAGAGCAGACGTTTTAATGGATTTGATTGCATCGGGTGTCACATTCAATATTGTACGTACACGCTTCTTTGATAAAGATTTACAAGAATTATAAAGGATTTTTTATGGCAAACGACAGACACAACAACAAAAATCATCAGCAACAAAATGCTGATAAAAGGATTATTATTGCAGAACGCGATAATATTGCAGCGGTAATGGAAGGTGGAAAAGTTACAGACTTTTTTATATCAAGAGGAGATGTAATTTTAGGTGATGTGTATTTAGCAACGGTTGATAATATTTTGCCAAGTATTGATGCCGCTTTTGTTGACGTTGGTGTTGACAAAATGGGCTTTTTGCATGCCCAAGATGTAATGGGTAAAGGTTCATTAAAGGATAAACTTTCTCCTAAACAAAAATTAATTGTACAAGTAGTAAAAGAACCAACAGGACACAAAGGCCCAAGGGTTACTACAGAAATTAGTCTTCCGGGCAGATTTTTAGTATTAATGCCTAATGAACCGGGAGTTAGTATAAGTAAAAAAATTGAAAATTCTAAAGAAAGAGCAAGGTTAAAATCTGTAGTAAGTTTGATTAAGCCTGTAGGTGTTGGAGTAATTATCAGAACTGAGGCGGAAGGACAATCTGAGGCTGATATTCAAGAAGATTTGGAAATTTTGTTAGAAAAATGGAATAATATTATTACGGCAGCAGAGACAATGACTCCTCCAAATCTTTTATACAGGGATCAAGATCTTCTTTATAGGACTATTAGGGAAGCTTGTACTGAGGATGTAAAAGAAATTGTTGTGGATACGGCTTTTGCTATGCAAAGAGTTCAAAATATTTTGCAAAATTGGCACATGAACAAAAATATTCAAGTGACTTTGTATAAAGGTACTGAACCTTTGTTAGTTGCAACTGATGTACACAAAGAGATTAAGGCTGCTTTGAATATTAAAGTTAATATGCCATCCGGAGGCTATTTGTTTATTCAGCAAACTGAAGCTTTGACTGTAATTGATGTTAACAGTGGTAAGTTTACAAGTTCATCAACTCAGGATGAGACGATTTTAAAAACTAACATTGAGGCGGTTCATGAAATTGCGCGTCAATTACGTTTGAGAAATATTGGAGGAATGATTATTGTAGATTTTATTGATATGATGTCAAGAGCAGATAAGTTGGCGATGTTAGAAGAACTTGAAATAGCTCTTGAACCGGATAAGGCTAAACCACAAGTAGGACAAATTTCTGATTTAGGACTTGTTGAATTAACACGTCACAGGCAAGGTCAGTCTTTGTCGGAAATTTTTACAAAAAAATGTCCACACTGCCAAGGCACAGGTTATTTTATGAATGAGTTTAATTTTGCCACTCCGACTGCAGAAGGCGAATATAGAGCCAAAGCAGCAAAAATGAAATTACCTGTAAATAACTTTAAGAAAAATAATAAAAATAACAAAAATAGCGGCAATAACAACCAAAACCAACCTGTTCTACAGCAAGAAGTGGTAGAGGAACAACCAAAGGTTGTACAAGCGCCTGTTGTTGATGTTGAAAATCCTTCTACTGTTGCAGTTCAAGAAACCGAAAAACGTGAAAGTAAACGTAAACGCGGTGGAAGAAAGAGTAAGTTTGAAAAGAAACAAGAAGTTAGCGAAGAAGTTATAGAACAGGTAGTTGAAACGGCTGAAACAGTTTTGAAGCCAAATGAGGAAATTAAACCTGTTATTGAACCTCAGGCAGAAGAACCTAAAAAAGAAGAAAAAGTTCAGGAAGATAATGGAGAAGTAAAAAATGAAGTTGTAGAAACTCCTGATACTAATGAAGTTAAAGCTTCAGAACAATCTTTAGGAGAAACTGTTGACGAAAAACCTAAAAAAACACGCAGACCAAATCGAGGGGCTTCTAAAACAAGAAAACCAAGAGCTAAAAAGGTTAAGGAATCTACAGAGGAAAAAGTTGAAGAATAAAGTATTTAGTACGATTTTAACATTTTTATTTATGACAGCAAATGCGGGGTTGTGTGAACAAGCCCGCAGTGCTGCGTTAAACACTGCTATATCAAAATTTTTACTTGCTATGGGTGGGGTAGTATTGTCTTCTTTAATTATTTTTGTTGGTTTAACTTTATATAATAATGTTTTTGTTAGAGCAAGGAGACATAGTGTTGAAGATGAAATTTTGAGGACACCAAGGACTACTGACGAAGCAATAAAGTTTTTTATACATAAAAACAAATTGAATTGAGGTAAAAATGAAACGTAATGCTTTTGGAGCAATAGACTTGCTTATTGGGCTTGTTGTGACAAGTATTGTTTTTTTGATAGGAATGAATGCATTAAAAGGAGTTTCTTCTCTTAAGTTTAATGGTGGCACTACTGATACAAAAAGTGTTCAAGAACAAGTTGATGCACAAGTTAATGAAATACAAAATATGCGCGAACAAACGATAAATTATGAGCAAAACTCTCAAAGAGAAGATTTTTAGTTAAGTACAAGTGTTTTGCTTTTATTAATATCTTGCTGTTTGTGAATAATTTCTATCATTTCTTTAATAATTTTGTTGTATGGTGTCGGGATATCAAATTCTTTTCCTAATTTGATAATTGTACCTGCAAACATGTCTACTTCTGTTTTTCTGCCGGCTTCAACATCTTGAAGCATGGATGTTTTTCCTTCCGGAATCATTGTATGAAGGTGTTTTACCGTCTCATCTATCATTGTTTCAGTGTTTTTTACTCCTTCAGCTTTGGCAATTGCTTGAACTTCTTTCATAATATTAGTAGCAAATTCCATACATTTTTCATTTTCAAGCATTTCTCCAAAGTTCATTCTTAATATTGCAGTAGTTTGGTTAGCCGATACATTTAGCATATATTTTAGCCAAAGAGAATGAATAATGTCTTTAGGAATAATATAATTTATTTTAGCTTTTTCAAAAAAATTTTTTACTGTTTGTACATTTTCACAATCATTCGAGTTCTCAGATCCGTAAACAATAGTGTTTACATCATCATGAATGATATTTCTTTCGTTTCGAATTGCGCTATGGCCTATAAAATATGAGTATAAAAGTTTTTCTCGTCCGTATGTTTTAGCGATAATTTTTTCACTTGTTACACCGTTTAATAATGATAAAATTATTGTATCTTTATAAACAAAATTTTTGATATTTTTTATAACTTCGTTCAAACCATCAAATTTTGTTGCAATAATAATTAAATCTGCTTTAAAATCTTGAGTTTCCGGCAAAATATAGTTAAAATCTAACACTCTGCCATTAAAAACAGTTGGATTTTTTTTGTATCTTTCCAATCGTTCTCTGTCAACAAGTACTCTTAATTTTTCAGGACTGTATTTTTCTATTTTATCTGCATAGATGCTTCCTATTGCGCCGATTCCGCAAATCAATACGTTTTTTATTTCTTTCATAGTTCAATTGTAGCATAGCATATTAAAAAAGTTTTTATTCTTTATATATCTTTAATTAAATTCTGTTAAAATTTGTACACATAGATATATTTTCTGGCAATCTTGCGGATAAAAATTACTTTATATATACGTAGTGTAGTAGATAAATTTTAATAGTGTTGTAGCCTATGGGATTGGAAATTAATGGCGCTTTTAGTGTAGGCGCATTACAACCAAATACTCGTGTAGACAGAAATCGTTATAATGTCGGTTTTGGTACATCTTTGAATGCTGATACTTTCCAAAGTTCATCAGTAAAGTATTATGCAACCGAAAACTCTATAAGGAAGTCAATTAATTCAAATCCTAGAATAAGAGCTATAGTAAAAGATTTTAATCCAAATATGAATTTGAATATTGATGAATTAAATGACTTACTACAAAATCATGCTACAGATACTCAGAGAATAATCAACGGAATTGCAGATAATTTGCCATTTTCACTAAGAAATAGAGTTGATGTCAAAGCAATTGACGATGCGGCGTATTTACATGATTTAGGCAAGGTTTTAATTCCGCCTGAAATTTTGAATAAGCCTGCCAGATTGGATGAGCGTGAAACTAAAATTATGCATACTCATTCTGAATTGAGTTATGAGCTATTGAAAAATTCAAAAATTGATGATAAAACTTTAAAATTAATAAGAAATCATCATCAAAATGCTAAAAAGACCGGTTATCCTTGGGTTGGACGAGATTTTAATGCCGATTTAAATTTGCAAATTTTGTCAGCTGCTGACAAATATTCTGCATTGACTGAAAAACGTACGTACAAAGAGCCTATGCCTCCTCAAAAAGCATTGACAATAATTTATCAAGATGTAAAGGACGAAAAGTTGCACCCATTTGTATTTAAGGCGTTGGTTAACTATGTAAATGCACAAGATTTGCAACAAGTAGCATCAAGATACTAGGAGCTTATTTTAGAAAATTATCTAGTTCTTTTTTTACAAGTTTTGGTGATGTTGAGAGAGTTAAACTGTTGCGTAATGCGTTTCCCATACATTTTACGTATTCATCGTTAGCTTGTCGCATTTTTTGAATTTGTGCCAAAATATAATATAAATCTCCATTGTCTCCGCAGTTGTCAAGAGCTTGTTCTATAATCAATGCGGCATTATCTAAATTTTGATTTTTGCTTAGAATTTTGGCGTAAACTTTATATGCATCAATATCTTTTGGGTTGTATTCAAGAGTTTTTTCTAGATTTTCAATAGCAGGTTCTATGTTTCCTTCTTCATAATCAATTGATGCTAGATTAAAATAAGCCCAACTATAGTCAGGAGAGATATCAAGAACTTTAT
The DNA here is from genome assembly GCA_934675225.1 of uncultured Candidatus Melainabacteria bacterium. Taxonomy (GTDB): domain Bacteria; phylum Cyanobacteriota; class Vampirovibrionia; order Gastranaerophilales; family Gastranaerophilaceae; genus Stercorousia. The sequence goes on from CAKUQA010000010.1 coordinate 5,813, forward strand.
AAAATTCTTTTCTAGCGTTTTCATTGTCCCCTTCTGCTTTTAGAATATTTCCAATATAAAAATGAGCATAAATATCTTCATTGTTTAGTTCAACAGTTCGTTGAAAATAATATTTTGCTCCATCAAGCTTTCCTTCTTTAAAATAGCAAATTCCTATTGAGAAATATGCATTTGAGTCATTATTGTCTTTTTGAAGAACTGTTTCAAAGCAATCTATGGCTTTTTCATATAATTTTTTATCCGTAAGCACCAGCCCGAGATTGTAATATGCATCAACTTCATCAGGCGCTAATTCTATAGCTTTATTATAAGCGGCAATTGCTTTATCTAAATCTTTTAATTTTTCGTATGTAATGCCTAAATTATAAAAAATTCCGCTGTCTGTCGTAAAAATTTTTGATAAATATAGCAAATGTTGTTTAGCTTCTTCCGTATATCCATAATCAAGCAAGAGAACAGCAAGTTGTCTGCGAGCTTGAAAATTTGTTTGATTATCTTTTAAAATGTTTTGTAATTCTTCTATTTTATCAATTTTAGACATATTTTTATTATAAATCTTTTACAAAATATTGCAAAATTGTAAAAAGTTTTATAGAATATGTGTGAGAGTTTAAGATTTTTTTGAAAAGGGGAAAATATGAGATTTTTAACTATAATTTTATCGTTATTTTTATTTGCACAGACTGTTTCAGCATCTCCGTTGAGTGGAAATGCAAAAACGAAAAGAATTCCAGCCGGTACAAAGTTTGCTTTGCAAATGACTAATTCTGTATCTACAACAAATTCAGAGGGAACAGAATTTACGGCTATAATGATGAATGACCAAACGGCAGATTCTGATGTTATATTGCCGATGGGTTCATTAGTCAGAGGTACGATAAAGAGAATTGAACCTGCTAAGAGATTTTCTAAAGGTGCTGTTTTGTATCTCGACTTTGATCATGTAGTTACACCAAATGGCAGACAATTACCTTTGACTTTTTCTATTGTTGGCAGACAAGATATGACTTATGATGGAGGTATAACATCTTCAAGAGGTTATAAGGATGCTATGATTGAAAATTGGCATAAAACAAAAGAAATTACTTCTACAGCAACGGAATGGGGTGGAGATGTATTTGATGATGTGCCTGTTGCTGATCAATTGATGACAGGTGTTGGTGCAATTGGTGGAGCAATTGGCGGTGGTGCTTATTATGTTTATGATGCTTTTGCTGATGTGATTAGAAAAGGTAAAGGTGTTGATTTAAAGAAAGGTGAAGTTTTAAACGTAATTTTAGTTGACCCTGTTGATGTTCCGGTAATATAATTTTCAAAAATCTGATATTAAACGAAAAATTGTAATAAATTTAATTTATTACAATTTTTTTATTTGTTTAAAGTCTCAAATGCGCTTTCTACAATATCTTTAATGTCGAATACAGTTTCTGCACCGTTATGGTTTGAAAGCCAGATAAGATATTCAATATTCCCAGAAGGCCCTTTAATCGAAGAAAATGTTAAGTCATTGATTGTATAATTCAGTTCTTTTGCACATTTGATTACGTTTTCAATAACCTCTTGGTGAACTTTTTTATCTCTAACTACTCCACCTTTTTCAACTTTTTCTTTACCTGCTTCAAATTGCGGTTTTATAAGCAATATCATTTCATGAAAATCAGGAGACAAAAGTTGTTTTAGATTTGGTAAAACTTTAGTTAATGAAATAAAAGATAAATCACTTACTAGCAAATCGGCAACAGGTTCATTTTCTGCATAAATTTCATCAAAAGAGCAGTTTTTTAGATTAGTTCTTTCGATTGGCTTAACTCTTTCATCAGATCGAATTTTCCAATCAAGTTGTCCGTATCCGACGTCTGCAGCATAAACGAATTTTGCCCCATTTTGTAAAAGACAATCAGTAAAACCTCCGGTTGAAGCTCCTGCATCAAGACAAATTCTACCTTCTACTTTCACAGGAAAGGTATCTAATGCTTTCTTTAACTTAAAGCCGCCACGAGATACAAATGGCATAGATTTTACTACAATTTCGTATTCTTTGGTCGGATTTATTTGAAATCCGGCTTTAGTAATATATTCATCATTAATTTTTACATGACCTGCAAGAATAGCAGCTGCAGCTTTACTTTTTGTATCAAAATAGCCTAAATCTGTAAGATATTTGTCTAATCTTTCTTTCATATCTTTAAATTAGCATAAAATTTATTTGTAGTAAAATTTAAGTATGATTAAGTCTGATATTATAAAAATTCCCAAAATTGAAAATTTTGATAATAGTTATATTGAGAGAGAATTGGGGAAAATGTCTTTCTCCGTAATTCGTTGGGCTGTTGTTGAGGTTTGTGATACAGAATTGGTTTTAAGTGTTTCTTACGAAATGTAACAAAGTTTATATGTAAACTAAAGATATATTGGTTTTATACCGATATAAATATTGTAGGAGAATATTTATGTCGGATTTAAGTGTGCAACAACAAAAACAATTAAATTTGTATTTAAAGAAAAATCCGCAGGTTTCTCGTGAAAAAGCAATTCAGTTGCTTTTCGGAGGAGGAGCTAAAAAAACGTTAGGCAAAGGAGTTTCTGTAGAGCATTCTTCTCAAAAAACAGGTGCACAAACAATTTATCTTCAATCCGGCAGAAAAGTTGTATACACCAGACTTAAAGATGGGCGCATGGCTTGCAAATATTATGGTGCTGACGGCACACAAATTAAACCTGAATATTTTAAAAAAGTAGAGGGACAAATTTCTATTTCTCCTGATGGAACAAGTTATACTGTTACAAAAGGTGGTAAAAGAAGCAAACCTATTAAGGCTAAAAATCCAACATTAGGTCAGCTTGATCAAAATATTGTAAAATTAAATAATCAAGAAAAGAAATTAAATAAAATTAAAAAAGAGCAAGGCTTTATCGGCAAAGGCTGGGATTGGTTTAAAAATAAAACCGGTATCGGAGATGGTTCTGATAAAGCGCAAGAACAAATAAATGCCGAACGAAATTTGTTAAAACAAATGCGTCGACCAAATTCCAAGATAGATGCTAAACAGTTTGAAAAAATTACCGGACAAAAATATACAAAGGCTAATCTTGAAAAATTTAAAAAAGGAGATTTTTCTCAGGCAAGTAAAAAAGTTGATGGTTATAAAGAAGGTCAGGAAATGGCTGTAGATGTTGTCGCAGATGTTGTATCCGGAGTTGTTTCTTATACGGTTTACACAGCTGCTGTTGCCGCTGCTCCATTTTCAGGAGGAACAAGTATTCTTTTAGGAGTTGCAGTTGCTGCGGGTACAGGAGCATTGGTTAAAAGTGGAATAAAAGCAGTTGATGCATATTCGGGTGGTCGAAAATATACTTTCAATGATTTTGCCAAAGATGCAGGAACCGGAGCTGTTTCCGGGGCGTTGGCACCTGTGACTGCCGGTTTTGGTGGTGCTGTCGGGAAAACTGTTGCAACTAAATTGGGGTTACAGACAGTCAAAACAATTGGGAAAGAAATCGCGGAAGATGTTGTTGAAAATAGTTTTAAACAAACATTAAAAACATCCCTAATAAACCCGGGAGCATTCAAATATGTTGGAGATGGTGCAGGTAAAAAGGTTCTTGCGTATGGTGCAGAAATTTTTTCAGATGGTGCTATAAGCGGTTCTGTTGATAACGGATTTAGAACGGCTGTTAATGGCGGAAGTTTTTCAGATGTTATGACATCTGCTGGAGAAGGTGCTTTATATGCACCTCTAACAGGTGCCGGAATGAAAATTACTGCTGGGAAATTAATTCCGTCAGGATTTAAGTTGGCAGGAAAATTATTTAAAAAAATTAATAGAGGTTTTGAGTATGGAAAACAAGTTGTTACAGAAGCTTCAAATAGTGTTATTGAAAGAATGAAAAATAAATTTGGAGTCTCTAAAGCAAAGCTTACTCAACCTGATTTATCAGTAGTTACTGCAAAGATTAAAGCTCAATTTGGAACTAATTCTGATTATGACAAGAGTGCTGTTGCTCGTTTGACAAAAGGTTTAACCAAAGATAATGCAGGATTTGTTTCAAGTGCATTAGATGTCATTACGAAACGTAAAAATGCAAATTATGGAAATATTTCTGATGCTATGGGATGTATTACAAAAGAAAATCAAGACTTTGCATTATGGGTTATAAAAAATAAAAATATTCCGCCAACATATTGGAAAGCTATTTTAAAAAATGCAGATAGTGTTACAATACCTGAATTTAAAGCCTTATTGAAAAATTGGTTATTTGCACAAAACAAAGCTATTTCTTTAGGAGATGTAAATAGAAATAATATTGATTTGTATAAAAAATATTATAATGATAAACGTTTTTCAGATTACGATTTGACTAATATAATAGCTCCGGCTAATAAATTTAACAAATCATTAGTAGATAAGGTCTTGAAACAGTATAACAGCTCTGATAGAGGTTTGATAACTTATGTAAGGAAGGTATTGGAAGAAGTAACAAACGAGCCTAAAAAAGTTATTGCAGAAAAGTTATTTCCGGAAGGTTTTAATACTAAAAAGGCTCGGGCCTACTTCACTATTGCTGCTGTTGTTTTAAAAAATACAAATAAACAGAATTTTGGATTTTTGAGTAAATGTATTGATAGTAAGAAATTTTCATTGTCGGATATTCGTGAATTAGCTGTTTTTTCAAGTATTGATATTAAATCACGTATGACTATGATTGATAGACAGCCTCTTTTAGAATGCTTTAATACTCTTAGCCCTCAATTAAGGAAAGCTATGCAGGATAACGGTATAGATATATTAAATCTTGAAAATTTCTTAAAAGGGCAGAAAGTCACATCTGCTGTGTCAAAAGCAGAAAAATCTCAATTCTTAAAAAATATTGTAGCTAATAACAATGAGAGTAAGATATTAAAAGCGGATTTCTCAAACAGTTCCAATAACGGTGTTAGAGAAATCATTAATGATGTAACGGCAGGAATTCCGGAGTTTAAAATGATTGCAGATACTCCTAAAGGCTTAAAAACTTTACAAACTTTGCAAAAAATAATGAAAAGTTCTGAATACAAGTCTTTTTCAGATATGGATAAAACAATATGCAAGTTTAGTATTTTGTTGTCAGAACTTGGCGAGTCTCCTGAAAAAGTATTGAAAAATTATAAATTAGGAAATGATGCAACGACAAGGATTATAGATATCTTGAGAAATAAAAGATTTGTTACGGCATTTTTGGATGGTAAAATGTCAGAAAAAGCTGTTGTTGCTAATTATCGAAATTTCTCAGACTATAAAGTTGCAGAATTTTTATTGAAAGCTAATCCTGCTTATGCATCAAAATTTACCCCAAATGTGACTCAACGAATAAATAATGCATTTAATAATTTTTATTCCGGACAAAAAATGTTGTTTACATCTCATTTTCAAAACAATGGAGCTAAATTCCCTAAAACTGTTTATAAGGGAAATCAATATAAAGTGCTTAATTTGAATGCATTAGATGCAAATGCTGATTTATCTAAGTATGGGTTTGCCAAAGGAACAACCCCTTCAAATGTTACATTTAATGTTCATATGACAACAGATGCTTACTCAACAACAGCTGTTAAAGATATTGAAAATATGCTACTTTTAACAAAAGATCATTATAACGATTTAGCACCTTCTTCAACGTTGGTTAAAGGATATCAAAATCCTACTTTTATGGGATATCAGTATGGTGTTATTTTGAAAAATGAAAATAGAAATCTTGCAACATTTGGTTTTGATACTGTTACAGGAAATAGAAAAAATGCTAGTGATTTTGTGCGTTTACTATTCAATAACAAATCAAATCAAGGATACAAAACTCAGTTTACTAATTTATTAAAATCTAAGTTTAAAATAGATTTAACTGATGCGGAATATGTTGAATTAGTCAAACAAATACAATCTAAAAAATATATTACACATCTTCATGATGTAAAAATTGGTAATAAAATAATAAAAGCAGAACAATTAAAAGATGTGATTAATGAATGTATGAATAATACAGTAGGAAAAGAAATTACATCTTTTAATCCAACCATTGAGGCAATTTACGCAAAAGTTTCCAGTTTGGAAGAATGTCCTAACGGTTTACTTTTACTTGCTAAAAAATATGATTTACCTATTGTATTAGGCAATCCAAATTCTTAATTTGTAATAAAAAATAGCTTTTATTAAGACATCTTCATACATAATTTGATTTTAAAAATTGTCTGGTGTACACTTTTTATTAGTATATTGCCGGGTCGGAATTAAAAACCTTACCGGCGGGTTGACAGTGATAGGTTTGCTGAACCCTAAAAACAAATTAAGGAGAATTTGAAATGGCACCAAAAAACTTTTTATTTACTTCCGAATCAGTTACGGAAGGACACCCCGACAAAGTTTGCGATCAGATTTCTGACGCGATTTTAGACGAGTTTTTGACAAAGTATCCACAATCTCGTGTAGCTGCTGAAACTACTGTTACAACAGGCATGGCACTTGTTTGTGGCGAAATTACATCTGATTGTTATGTTGATATTCCTTCAGTTGTAAGAAATACTATTAAAAATATTGGTTATACAGAAAGCGAAGGTGGCGGATTTGATTTTAATACTTGTGCAGTATTAACAAGTATTGATGAACAATCTTGCGATATCGCAGGCGGTGTAAATAAAGCTTTAGAATCTCGTTCAGATAATGCAGATACATCTGTTTCTGAAACTGAAGATATCGGAGCTGGCGACCAAGGTATTATGTTTGGTTACGCTTGTAACGAAACACCGGAACTTATGCCTTTACCAATCAGCTTGGCTCACAAACTTTCATATAGATTGGCTCAAGTTAGAAAACAAGGTATATTATCTTATCTTAGACCGGATGGAAAATCTCAAGTTACTGTTGAATATGTTGATGGCAAACCTTCAAGAATTCATACAGTATTGATTTCTACTCAGCATGATGATGTTATTGATGGAATTTCTGATAATGCAAAAATTCAAGAAAAAATTAGAGAAGATATCAAAAAATATGTAATTGATTATGTATTTGAAAATGAATCTATTAAACTTGATGCAGAAACAAAAATTTTAGTTAATCCGTCAGGACGTTTTGTAGTTGGTGGACCTCAAGGTGATGCAGGTTTGACAGGTCGTAAGATTATTGTAGATACTTACGGCGGTTATTCTCGTCATGGTGGTGGAGCTTTCTCTGGAAAAGATCCAACAAAAGTTGATAGATCAGCAGCTTATGCAGCTCGTTACGTTGCTAAAAACGTTGTAGCTGCAGGATTAGCTGAAAAATGTGAAATTGAATTGGCTTATGCAATCGGTGTTGCAGAACCTATTTCAATTATGGTTGATACTTTTGGAACAGGTAAAATTTCAGACGATGAGATTTCTGAACTTGTTTCTAAAAACTTCGATCTTAGACCGGCTGCAATTATCAAAAACTTTGATTTAAGAAATTTACCGGCTAAAAATGGTGGTAAATTCTATCAATTGTTGGCAGCTTACGGACACATGGGCAGAACTGATATCGATGTTCCTTGGGAACATACAGAC
>CAKUQA010000011.1 GCA_934675225.1 uncultured Candidatus Melainabacteria bacterium
TAAAACCCTCTTAAAATGGCGGGAACGACGAGGCTCGAACTCGCGACCTCATGCGTGACAGGCATGCGCTCTAACCAAACTGAGCTACGCTCCCATATTCTGTTGTCAAGTCTCTCGACAAGTTCTATTATAATATGCTGAATTTTTTTTTGCAATACTTTTATTGAAAAATTTTTATAAAATGTGTAAATATTTGTAATAACTATATCAAAAAATTTTTTTATGTAGCTTTATAATACTATTATGAACCATACTGTCGCTCCTAATAACATTACTTTTACTGCAAGATGTTCTCAAATAAGAGATGCTCAATGGGTTTGCCAAAAAGTTCGTTCTTTCCCTCATATTTCTTCAACATATTGGGGAGCTCATTTGGAAAAATTGGAAGAACAAAATCCTGAAATTTATAATCGTTTTATAAATCAATCTTCAATTAATCGTTATATTCCAAAAGATCCAAATGCGTTAAAAATTGTTAAAATTTTTTCTTGGCATAAAAACCTAGTAAGAAAAATAAATAGAGCTCGTGATGAATGGAATATTGGAGGGGAAAATTCATATAGGAAAGTTAATAATATTTTAGGACAGTTTAAGTATGAAAAACTGGGGAATTGTGGTGAAGATGCGTATTTAGCAGCTTCTATTCTGAGAATGAATGGTGTTGAAAATGCTTGTGTTACCAGAATGAAAATTGATAGTAACTGGCAAGACCATGTCGTGTGTTTGTTTAATAAAGATGGTTCCTCTTTTGATGGTAAAAACTTGAAAAAAGCTATTGTTATTGACCCTTGGCTTGGTATCGCCGATTTCGCTTCTAACATGTCTGTTAAATATAAAAATTTATTTCAAGAAATGTTTTGTAGTTTAAAGTCAAATTCTGATATTTCTTTTCAAAAAATTGATAAGGTTGATTTTTCGGAGCAGGAATTGCAACTATTAAAATTAAAATATCCTAATTTGCGTTTTCCTAAAAAATCTAATAGAAAATTTATGCAATAAAAAGAGCCTCTATTTAAGAAGCTCTTTTTATATTTATATTTGTTTGTTTCTATTTATACAAAGGAGCAAGTTTTGCGGACTGTTGCGGAATTACTCCTTCTTCAATTGATTGGTAAACTCTATAATCAATTGTAGGGAAGCAGTTGTCAATATTTTCGATTTCGCTTAATTTTGCTTCATCAATATTGCCGCTTTCAATCATGTCACAAATTGTTTCAAATCTGTCAACATGTTCTCTAAATCTATCTGTTGCATAGTCCTTAGCCTGCCATGTTGTGATTAAGAAAGGCCAATCTGAACTTTGTAATAGTAGATTTTCTCTAGCCATTTGTTTTAATGCTCTTAATAAAAGCTTGTCCTCTGGAATTTCAGAATATTTATCTGCAATTGCGCAAATACGTTTTTCGCAAGCATGGATAATTGGCCACATCCATTCTGTTAAATGGTTGTTCCATACATAGAAGTGTCCGCCTTGTCCCCAAGAGCTTTCCGGAATTTGGATAGCTTCTTTTGGAGGGTGAGAATGAACATATTCTCCTGCTGTCATTCTTTCTACTTCTGGAAGATATGTGTTGAATTTTTTGATTACTTGTTTGATAAACTCAACACCTTCAAACCACCAGTGTCCAAATAATTCGGTATCAAATGAAACCATTACCAAACCTTCTTTACCGGTTGCTTTTTTGTAATCATTTAACATGTGGTAAATTAATGTTGTGTAATGATCAGAGTTTTCATTTACTTTGTTAAGAGCTAATACCGGATCATATAACATTTTGTCGCCTAAATCAGTTTTAGGTGAAGTAATTCTCCAGTAATGCATACCGGACTTAGCATCTTTTCTATGAAATTCTCTATATACACCATCCCCAGGGTAGCCGTCCGCTGCTGACCAAACTTGGTAGCCGGCTCTTTCGTTTCTTCCCATTACAGCAACTTGCGCATCAGGTAGCCAGTAAGCAGAATATGTATCATAACCTGTAGCTGGTCTATCAGGAAGCGGAATATATTCAATGTTGCCGTATACACCTATTACACGTCTGTTTCCGATAGAATTTCCTCCTTCGATTACGTGTGATTCTGTGAAGAAATATTCAATATCATTGTTTTGAAGTGTTACTTCAATAGCAGGACGCCAATGTTTTTTGCCATCTTTGCCAACATATTCATATCCTTGTCTATATGCACATTCTGGTAACCAACATCCGCATGCTTTTTTGCCAAATAATCTTTTAGTTGTATCAGAACCAACTTTAAATTGCGCGTTTAAGTTGCTGTCAGTAGCTAATAACGGAGAAAATCCGTGAGTTGCTCCTGAAGTTGTTATTTCGATACAGCCAAGGTCTTGGAATTTTTTGAATTGAGCAATTAAGTCCATGCCATATTTATTAACAAAAGAATCTTTTATGTTTGTGAACCAGTCAAAATAATATTTTGCTAGGTATTTTAAGTGTTGAGAATGAGGCACTTTGGGATCAGGATATCTATCCAAATCCTTAGATACCTGCGCAATTCTGGAATCAACATATTTAACAAAACCTTCTTTAAGGTGTTGGTCATTAAGTTGTTCTGCAAGAATTGGTGTAATACCTACTGTTAACTTAGCTTTAATTCCTTCGTCGTATAGTTCAGAAATTGCATTCAACAAAGGAATATAAGTTTCTGCCATACATTCATAAAGGTTTTCTTCCCCGAAAGGCCACATTCCGGCTTTTCTGTAATAAGGAAGGTGGCTATGTAACATAAATACGAATTGTCCTACTGACATTTGTGCCTCCATATCTTATTTAAACGAATTATTATATAACTATAATTCTTACTTATATATTATTTATACCACAAATGGCTAAAAAAAATAATCCTTAAGAACTAATTCTTGTGTGTAATTGTTACAAATATTTACAGTAAAAAATAATACTTTGCTATAAACGTAGTAATAGCCTGAAAATTTAGTTTCCAAAGAAAATATCATAATTTTCTTCGCCAAAAAGTCTGATTTTAATATTTTTTATGGCTGTGTCAAATTTTTCTGTAGGATGATTAATTTTTTGTGCAAGTTGGCGCATAAATGCATATTGCCTAATTTCAATTTCGCCAATATCAAATTCGTCCAGCTTCTTTTTTTCTTTTGCTTGCACAACAAAAATATCTATTGCAGTTTGTAATATTTCAATTTCACGTAATATATATTTTTCAATAGGTTGTCCATTTTGTTCTGCTAGTTTAATTTTTTCTTCAAGAAGTTTCAATTCTTGTCCATCTGTTAAATTTTGAGGCATAAAAATCTCCTATTAGACAATTCTAGCATTAATCAGCGTAAAATCATCCGACGTTTAGTTGAGTCTTTTCCAAGCTCCGTTTCTTTCAAGCATTACAACTCCATTGTTGTCAATAATACTTCTTTTTCCAAGCATTTTACCATTATCTCTAAAACCTTGTGGAATTTCTAATTGAGGATAAGTATTTCTTTTTTGAGGGCTTTCTGGTTTTGGTATCTGTTTATCTAATTCTACTCTAGTTTTAGTAGTAGTTGTTGCTTGTTGAGTAACATTTTGAACTTGTTCTGATACTGTTTGGGGTGCGGTATTTTTTGCAGTAGTTTTTTGTTTTAGTCTTGAAATTGCGAATTGTGCAGATTTTTTCTTTAAATCCTCAAGAGGGCAAGTAATATCAATCCCACCGTTATATGGATTGTGATATGTTACCATTTTGGTTCGCGGATTGTAATCTACAAGAGTTCTGGCATGAGCTTCAAATGTTACCGTCCCCATATCGTCTTTTGAACTAAAGGTAGACAAAGTATTTTCTAAATCTGCATATTGATTATTATTAATTATTTTTGTTGTAAATTTATTCTTGTCAAGAATCATGGCTGTAGCTTCTGTATCTAAGCCCATTCTATTCTCTTCGGCATTTAATTTTTCAATACTACAATCTTCAATATTCGAAATAGGTGTTTTTTCAGCTAGTTGAATTCTGTTTGCTTGAACCGCTTGTTGTAACATTTCAACCCCAGGAGCTCCACCTTCTTTTATTTGTTTAGCAGAATTTGTTTCCAATGGTTTTCCTTTAGGGAATGTTATTGGTTTATTACTATTAGGCAACAATATTTGAACGTCACCGTTAGGTAATTCCTTGAACATTGAATACAATTCAGCTTTACCTGTATTAGAACCTGTCATTGCGTTAATTCTTGATAAAATCCAACAGTTGTTATTTGCTTTTTGCGAAGTCATTGCAAAGCCGCCTTGAGGGAACAATCTGTCAAAGGTTTCTCTTGATAGTTGTATTTCTTGAGCTGTACCATTGTTATTAACATATAGTTTTTGATTTGTGCCTGAACCAACCGCACAGACTTCTCCTGATTTTATGTAAGAATTTATATTATTTAAATCTATTTCAGAAGAAAATTCTTTGGCAATTGTAGGTGAGTTTAATTCTTCTTTTAATTTTCTTGAAATATGTACTGTTCCAGGGTCGCCTTCTTTGATTTGTTTTGAGATGTTATTTTCAGCTTGTTTCATTAAATCACTTGGAGATAATTTTGTTTTTGAACGTCCAAATAAATTAGATGCGGAAAATTTGTGGAAGAAACTACCACCTGCAAGCATTTCTCCATTTTCATTATAGATAGGAGAAATGTTTTTGGTTGCTACTGCGTTATTGTTATGTATTGTTGCTTTAGTTGTAGTAACTGATTTATTAGTTGTTGTTTTAGAAGGTATTTGGGCTTTGAATGATTTTGTTTTGCCTTTTACTAATTTAACACTTTTACCAACACCTTTTAAGGTGCCTGATACTACGGCTCCTCCGATTCCGCTCATTGCTGCATTTGAAATAATTCCTCTTGCGGTAACGTGCCCCGTTTCTACGTATTCTTGTGCGGCGCCCACACCGACATCTCCTGTGGTATTTATTGCAGCTCTTGCTATTTTGGAGCCTGTTGACGCTCCTTTTACAGTTGTCAAAGCTACTTTGCCAACAGCACCACCAGCAAGAGTTGAAATATCATCAAATGCAGCGTTAGTCATTATCTTTGTATGGTCTGTACCTGCTCTAAAGTTTATTTTACCTTTAGTTACAGCATCTTTTACGTTTAATCTGTCTGTTTCATCTATTGCCGCTGAAGCCATAGTTGTACCTGCAGCTGTTAATAAAAGAGCTCCTGCTGTCCCTCCGGTAGCTACTGTTGCTGCTCAAATTGCTAAACCTGCTCCGACTTTTGCGCTTGTTTTTACAACTTCTGCACCGGTTTGTTGTGATTTATTGTAATTTTTAACTCTTGCGTATATATTATTTTTTGTCCCAAAAACTTTTTCATAATTTTTTTGAGTTGGATTTTTTGCATATTCTGCCATGGCCTGTTGGTTAAAATCTTTGCCATAAATTTGTTTGAATTTGGCATTAAACTGAGCGTCTCCTTTTTTAGCCGCTTTTTGTAGGTCTTGAATATTTTTGTTGTATTCATTTAAGTCAACTCTTACTTTAGAAGCTCTATTATCAGAACCCCATAATACACTTATTCCATCTGCTATATCACCTGCCCAACCGTCTTGAGAAAGTTGATGGTTAAAACTTTTTTGTGACGAAGCTAATTGCTTCTGCATTGTATTGATTGTTTCAGAGTGTGCTGTTTTGCTATTTGTTTTTATTGCGTTAATTTTGTTATTTTTTTTAATAACTTCTTTGTTTAAAAATGTGCCATCATGTGCAAGGATTTGATATTGACCTTTTGCATCTTTAACTATTTTTCTTCCGTTAGAAGCGTTTCCAACAAGAGTATATTCTTTACCTGTTTTTGATTTTACTTTTGTGCCAGCTCCGTTTGTGTTAATTAATTCAAGGTCTTTTAATTCTTTGTTTTGAGGCTTCTTATCGGGGGGGGGTAGTTTATTTTTTTTTGGAGTTGAGTTGTTGTAAGTCGATTTATATTGTTTAGTAGCCCACTTATTATCGTTAAAAATTGAAGCAGCGGAGCTACCTTCTTTTTTTATCATTGATACTACTGCCTCATCAGTGATAATAGGTGCGATTTTATGCTTTTTTCTGTGTATTAAGTGATATTCCCATTAATTTCCTTTCTTCTACTAATTTACTTAATATTGTGTACGGAATGTTTATCAAAAAAAATTAGTAAAAAAATGATTCTGTTAATAATTCTTTACAAATTGGTTGAGAATCGTAAAATATGGGTTGCAATAGAAAGGTTTTTTGTATAGTATAAACATACTCACATCCTCAAATGTGTTCGGATTCATTACCCGAACGTAAGAGTAAAGAAAGGTAAATAAAATGGCAAATATTAAATCTGCTAAAAAAAGAGTATTAATCGCTGAAAGAAACAGATTGAGAAACCAAGCATTCAAAACATCTATTAAAACAGCAGTTAAGAAAGTATTAGAACTTGCAAAAGCTGAAGATAAAGACGCTTTGAATTCAGCATTATCAAAAGCATATCAATTATGTGATAAAGCTGTTTCAAAAGGTGTTTTGCACAAAAATACAGCTGCAAGAAAAAAATCTAGATTAACTAAAGCAGTAAATAAATTACAAGCTAAATAGTTATTTACAAAAAAGTAAAAATACCTGTTGTTGTTTTGAATGCGACAATGGGTATTTTTTTTATGTTAAAAATGTTGGAAAATTAGTTATTGGGGTAAATAGTTATTAAGAATTATTTATATATGTTGCAGAAATCAAGAAAAAATGTTAGAATATAGGTATGGTTTCTGTAGCTCTTTTAATATTTATTATAGTGTTATTATTTTCGTTTGTTGTTTATCTTTTCTGTAAAAGATTAATATACAAGCTAAATAAGCGTGTACTTCCAAGAAATCTTGCTATTATCAAAAATGGAAAATATTTGGCGGATTTTAGTAATTTGGATGAAGAAACAAAACGAGAAAAAATAATTATTCCTTTCTTTCAAGTATTAGGGTATAATACTTATGATATGCGAGAATTTCGTATTTTTGAAAAACGTCAAACTTTTTTGCCGGATTATACGACAAAGAAATGGGATAACAGCCGTTTGTGCAAGCGTTCTATGTATATAAAATATGAAAATTTTTCAGAAGATGCTGTTGATTTGAAAAATAAAATTTATAATGATAATAGAATTCAGGGCGCAAGTATTGATGAATTGATGAATAAGACATATTTTTGGGGTGAGTGCTATGTCTTGACTAATGGTTATTTGTATTTGTTTTTTGATAAAAAATATGTTCAAGGTTCAAGAAAATTTAAATTTTGCTTTAATTTGAAAATTTATAGCAAATCTGATGTTGCGCAACTTGCGTATTATACTAAACAATATATGTTTTTACAGATAGAAGATGTTTATAGAGCGTAAAATTTTTGATTAATATTATGTAAAGATATTGGTAATTATATTTTTATCAGGTATAATTATTTTATTATATAGGAAAATGATTATGCAGGATAATTTAGAGAGAAAACAAATAAAAAATATCGATTTTAATATTGATTTAGCTCAAAGTTTTGGAATTTATAAAAATAATACAGAGTTTGATTTATTGGATTATGCAAGTTCTGTAAATATTTCTTGCGGATTTCATGCAGGAGATCCGTTGACTATTCGTAATGCTTTGTTAAAAGCTAAAGAAAAAAATGTTGTTGTAGGTGCTCATATCGGTTTTGATGATATTCAAGGGTTTGGGTATCGCGATATGGACTTGGATGAGGATGAAATAGAAGCTCTTGTTGTATATCAAGTTGGTGCTTTGATGTCTTTTGCAAAATCTATGAATATGGAAATTGAACATGTTCGTCCTCATGGAGCGATGTATAAAAGATGTGCGGAAGATTTTTCTTTTGCTTGTTCTGTTGCTAAAGCAATTCGCAAGTGCTCGGAATGGCTCGTTTATTATGGCGCTACCGGTGAAATTACAGAAAAAACAGGCGAATTAATAAATATTCCGGTTGCGCATGAAGTTTGTTTGGAAAAAATGTATAATGTTGATGGTACGGTTAATTCTGTTGCCAGAGATAACGAAAATACGGATGTAGAAATACAGCGCTTGAAACAGTTGTTAGCTACGTCTCAGGTTTCAAACATTGAGGGTGGAAAAACTATTGTAAAAGCTGATACAATCCATTTTACAAACAGACTTTCTAACTCATTGGAGTTAATAAAACAGGCACATAGAGTAACAACTCCGGTTCCTGTTAATTATAAAAATGCTTGTTTGTCAGGTTGGGTAGAATAGAAGAAGGTATATTGTGATAAAGAATTTCAGAAAAAATGTAAGATTGCCGGAAGATGTAATGTGGTTGATGCCGGGGTTACAGGTAAAAAGATGGTTTGCACTTATATTTTTAGGTGCTGTTTTAATGACTCTTGGTGTTTTGATTTTATTTGATATAAAACCGGTTTTTTATACAATGGAATTTATTAGAAAAGTGGCCATGAATCTTTCTACCGAATGGCTTGCTTTTGCCTTTGTAATGGTTGGTGCCGGCGTATTTTTTAAAGGCTGGCAAAAAACCAATCTTTCTATGATTGATGGTGGAAGTAACCATTCTTTGTTAGAAAATTTATATCGTAGACGTAAATTAAACAGAGGTCCAAAAATTGTTGCTGTTGGTGGCGGAACAGGACTTTCAATGCTTTTGCGTGGAATAAAAAATATTACAAATAATGTAACTGCTGTTGTTACCGTTGGCGATGATGGTGGTAGTTCAGGTAGATTGCGTGAAGAAATGGGTGTACTTCCTCCTGGTGATATAAGAAACTGTATTGCAGCATTAGCTGATGATGAAGATTTGGTTACAAAATTGTTCCAATACAGATTTAAAACAGGTGAAGGTTTGGAAGGTCATAGTTTTGGAAACTTGTTCTTAACTGCTTTGTGTTCTATTACGGGCGATATGTTCAGAGCTGTAAAAGAGTCATCAAATGTATTGTCAATTCGTGGCAGAGTTCTTCCTTCAACATTGGATGATATGAAACTTGTTGCAGAAATGGAAGATGGTAGAATTATACATGGCGAATCAAATATTCCGGAAGCTCATGGCAAAATAAAAAGATTGTTTACTGACCCTCAAAATTGCAAAGCTTTACCTGATGTAATTGATGCAATCAGAGATGCTGAATTGATAATTTTAGGTCCTGGAAGTTTATATACAAGTGTTACACCGAATTTGTTGATAAAAGAGATTGCTCAGGAAATTGCTAAATCAAATGCTAAAAAGATTTATGTTTGCAATATCATGACTCAACCCGGAGAAACTGACGGTTATAGTGTAAGTGATCATATTAGTGCATTGATGGCTCATGCTGGTAGCAAAAAAATTATTGATGCTGTGCTTGTAAATGATTTTATGCCATCAAATTTAGCTCAGAAATACCAATTGTCAGGTTCTTATCCTGTAAAAATAGATGTAGAAAATATTAGAAAATTAGGTGTGTCTATTTTCTCAAGAAAATTGATTGAAGATAGTAAAGAAGGCTTGGTAAGACATAGTTCTAATCGTGTTGCAAGGGCTATTTATTACTGGTTTAGAAAAACTCAAAAAGGACAAAAAGCTAAAACGTCAGAGAAATTATCCAAAGAAAAACAAGGTTGTGCAGTATAATGACGAAGAAAATTACAGTTAAATCAATTCAAAAATATAAAGAAGAAGGACAGAAGTTTTCTGTCCTTACTGCTTATGATTATTCAACAGCTAAATATATTGATGAGGCAGGTATTGATATTGTTTTAATTGGTGATAGTCTTGCTATGGTTGCATTGGGCTATGAAACGACTCATAGTATTGGTGTTGAAGAAATGTCTATTTTTACAAAAGCAGTTGCAAAAGGTGTTTCTCACGCTATGGTTGTAACTGATATGCCTTTTTTGAGCTATCACACAGATATTTCTACAGCAATTAAAAATTGTGGGAAAATGGTTCAATTGGGTGCAAATGCTGTAAAAATTGAAGGTTTTAGTGATTATATTTTAAGTGTAATTAAACGTTTGGTAGATACCGGAATTCCTGTTATGGGGCATTTAGGTTTTACGCCTCAATTTTTAAATACATTAGGTGGATATAAAATTCAGGGAAAAACTAAAGAAGCTGCCGAAGAAATTCTTAGACAGGCTAAAGAATTGGAAAAAGTGGGAGTATTTTCAATTGTTTTGGAAATGGTTCCGCAGGATGCTGCAAAATATATTACAGAAAATTTATCAGTTCCTACAATTTCTTGTGGAGCAGGAAAGTATTGTGACGCACAGGTTCTTGTTTCTGATGATGTGTTTGGAAAATTTTCTGATTTCAAACCAAAATTCGCAAGAAAATATGGTGACATGAAAGATTTAATATATAATTGCGCAACAAAATTCAATGATGATGTGAAAAATGAACGTTTCCCGTCAGAAGAAGAAGTTTTTTAGAATAAAATTGCACAAAATTTTGTGCTATAATTTTTTTGAAAGAGAGTGAAAAACATGTTAGTTCATACAATAGCTGAAGTTAGAGAAAAGATTAGAGAATGGAAAAAACAAGGTTTAACAATTGGGCTTGTTCCAACAATGGGTGCTCTGCATAATGGACATTTAAGCCTTATTAAAAAAAGTGTTGAAAAATGTGATAAAACCGTTGTATCGGTTTTTGTTAATCCAATACAGTTTTGTGCGGGGGAAGATTTAGACAAATACCCTAGAACTCTTGAGGCTGATAAAGAATTATGTGAAAAAGCCGGAGTTGATATTGTGTTTGCTCCGTCTCCTAAAGAAATGTATGGAGAAGGACATATAATGTCTAACGATTTTTTGACTTATGTAATTCCTCCGTTTTTCTATGTTAATAAGTTGTGCGGGAAATCTAGAGTTGGGCACTTTGACGGAGTTTGTACCGTTGTAAATAAATTGTTTAATATTGCTCAACCGGATTATGCATTTTTCGGGGAAAAAGATAGACAACAGTTAATAATTTTGAAAAAAATGGTTAAAGATTTGAATATTCCTGTTCAGATTATTCCTTGTCCGATTGTTCGAGAAGAAAGTGGTTTGGCTTTATCTTCAAGAAATAAGTATTTGTCTGATGAAGATAAAGAAAATGCTTTAGCATTGAGCAAAATTTTGTTTAATATCGATGCTTGTTACAAAAAAGGTATTACAGATGTAAAAGCTTTGACCGAAACAGCATATTCGTTCTTAAATAAAGGTCATTCTCTTGAATACTTAGAATTTAGAGATGCTGATGATTTAGAAGAAAAACAAGTTGCAGATAACAATACAATTGTATTTATTGCTGTAAAAATTGGAAATGTAAGATTGATAGATAATATTGCGTTAGGAAATTAATGATTGGAATTTATAAATTAATATCAAAAATAATTAAAGGTGTAATTAACTTGTTATTTGTTGTGCAAATAGTCCTAATGATTTTAGTATTTTTGACAGCAACATATTGGTTTTTTAGTTTGATTAATGTTGGAGTATTTGATTTTGCAAAACCGATTGCAGATGCTGTTACTGAGTTTATGCATTTATTTTATAAGCAGGATGTTGAACTTGGTGGAGTATTTATTGACGGAACTCTTTTATTATTTGATTTACTTGCAATTATTGTTGTATTTTGTATTGCAAAATCAAAATATTATTTTCATAGAATGATAGATTCTTTAAATATAGCAATTAACGGATGTCAGGAAAAGAAGGAAGAAAAATTCAATAAATCACTTCAAAAAGAAGTAGAAAAGAATATAAGAAAAAGCAATAATGTTGCAGTATTAGTTCAGTTAAAAGCTAAAAATATGATGGTTGACAGTTGTTGGGGCGGAGACGCAGTTGAAGGTGTTAAAGAAAAAGAGGATGAAGCATTTAAGACTTTTTATGCCTCAATAAAAAACGTTGAAGGTTGTAAGTTCGCAAAAACCGGAGACAAAATGCTTATAATGTTAGATAATTTTGATAATATTGATAATCTTTTGAATTATATTGATTTGTCTGTTAATAGAATTCGAATTAATATGAAGAAAAAAAGATGGCTTTTGACTAGTTATATCGCTGTTGATGTATATGATGAGAATATCAGTTTTAAGGCAGATGTTTATCCGTTATTGGAAAAACTCTTGACTTTGCATATTCAAAATGAAGCCGTTTGCTTGAGTAACTTCTGTATGAGGTATGAATTACATTTGGAACCAATGTATACACCTTTTTTGCGTGGTTCATACAATATAAATGATCAATGTGATGTATGGTCATTGATTAAGAAAGTTTAACGTTCCTATTGATTTTTTATAATTTTTAATATACTATTGTCGTATACCGCAGACAGTTAGCGGAAGTCTTTCGAAACTTCCTTAATAAATCAGCTAACCGAGGTGAACAGTCGAAATATAATATAGATTTGTTAACCTATGAGATTTTGCGGTCCAATATTGGAAAAGCAAAGTCTTTTTTAGTATTTGGGTAAAATCGGTCGATAACAGATTGTTAAATCAATCAAGTAATACAAACAAAAGGAGCTAATCATGGCAACAAAAGCTTTTAAATCTGAAAAAATAGATGCTATAAAAGCAAAAGCAGAAAAAGCCCAAGTAGCTATTTTGACAGAGTATAAAGGTTACACTGTAGAAGAAATCACTAACTTGAGAAGAAATATTCAAAAAGATGGTGGCGATTACATGGTAACAAAAAATACTTTGGCAAAAATCGCTTTGAAGGGTACTGATTTTGAAGTACTTGCTGATTCTCTAACTGGACCTGTAGCTATTGCTTTCGGTTTTGAAGATCAAGTAAGTCCTGCAAAAGCAGTTGCAAAATTTATTAAAGATACCAAAAAAGGAGCTATCCTTGGTGGTGCATTAGATGGAAACTTATTATCAGCTCAAGAAGCTGAAGCATTGGCAAAAATGCCTTCAAAAGAAGAACTTTTGGCAAAAATTCTTGGTTCTATCAACTCACCTGCTTCAGGTATCGTTGGATCTATCAACGCAGTTATGGCTCAACTTACAAGAGCTATGGCAGCAGTCAGAGACCAAAAATCTGCTTAACAGATTTTTGCAAGTGCGCCGCATAGGTGCATAAC
>CAKUQA010000012.1 GCA_934675225.1 uncultured Candidatus Melainabacteria bacterium
TCATTGTATATGCAAGAAATAACGACTTATCCGGAGCATTATTAACTATTAATTCAAACAACCCTTGTTACTCCTATGCTAAAACAGATAAAAACGGTTATTTAGTTGAAACCAAAGAAAAAGAAGTTATTTCAAACCACGCAATAACCGGAGTATATTATTTTAAATCTTTGGAATTGTTTAAAGACTCAGTAATAGACTTAGTTGTAGAAAGCGATTTATCAAAAGGCGAATTTTATATGTCAAATGTATATAACCACCTCAAAAAATTTACGGATAAAATCGGGGTATTTGATATTGAACATTTTGATTGTGTTGGAACACCTAAACAATTGAAAGAGTACATTGAAAGAGGATTTGATGACTAAAGACAACTTCAATAATATAATTTTATTCGGAGGAGAAACTAAAAACGAAAATATGCCAGTAGGTTTTTATTCTTCTCTTGCAATGTTGCAATTAAGAGGAAAACCAATAATTTGGTGGCAACTTGATAATTTAAAAAATCAAGGTCTGAATGATTTTATAATCGTTGTTGCTAAAAATAATTTAAAACTAATTAATTATATTAAAGAAATTTTAATGCTTCAATTTGATATTAAATTGATAACTGTTAACAGTAAAAAAACAATTTTGAGTTCATTAAAACAGGGGCTTTTAAAAGCGAATTTAAATTTACCAACAAGAGTAATTTTAGGGGATACCTTAATAACAAAAAGTATAAATGATGAAAAGAACACAATATTTACATCAAAAAATATTACAACCTCCCAAAATTGGTGTTTAGTTGACGTGGACAAATCAAGAAATATAAAATACATTTATGATAAGAAAGTTAATTTAAAAATAGACAATAAGGAAGCCATTGTTGGGTATTATACTTTTTCTGACACAAAATATCTTTTAAATTGTTGTTTCTACTCTCGTTTAAACTTAAAAACTGAAATTTCTGACACATTAATAAAATACAAGAAAAAATATAGATTAAAAACTCGACTAATTGAGGATTGGTACGACCTTGGGCACACATCAGGATTAATAAAAGCAAAAAACATCTTATTTAATGCTCGAAATTTTAATTCAATTACTGTTAACACTAATTTGGGTACTTTAACAAAAACAAGTTCTAAAATCAAAAAATTGGAAGATGAGTTTTATTGGTTTCAAAATTTACCTGAAGAATTGCAAATACTAACCCCTCGTTTGATATCTTTTGAAAAGAATGAAAAATTCGCAAAATTAACTCAAGAATTATACGGATATCCATCATTACAAGAGCTTTACATATCCGGAGAAGTCAATCTTGAAGATTGGAGCTATATTCTAGAAAAACTTTTTAATATTCATAAAAATTTTGAAAAATTTAAAAACGAACCAAATCAAAACTCTTTCAGATGGCTATATTTAGACAAAACTATTGAAAGACTTGAATTACTAAAGAAGCAAGACCTATATTGGTGCCAATTATTGCAAAACGAAAAAATCCAAATCAATGGTACCGAATATAAAGGAATAAACAATTTATGTCAAGCCATAGAAGATTTTGCAGAACAACTCTCAACCAATGGAGTAGAAACTGTTATGCATGGAGATTATTGCTTTTCAAATATTCTTTTTGATTCAAGTAATTATATTTTCAAACTTATTGATCCCAGAGGCAGATTAAACGGAGAAGCAACAATATATGGAGATGCTCGTTATGATATAGCAAAATTAAGACATAGCGTAGTTGGATTATATGATTTTATTGTTCAAGGTTTATTTAAATTACAAGAAACAAACAATTCTTTTGAGTACAAGATATTATCACCTAAAGATTATTCTATATTAGAAAACATTTTTGATAAATTATGCCAAATAAATGGTTACAATGTAAAGGAAATCAGATTTATTGAAGGTTTATTATTTTTATCTATGATTCCTTTACATTCTGATAATATCGAAAGACAAAAAATATTTTATTTAAAAGCGGTAGAACTACTAAATAATGTATTAATAAAGGGAATATAATGGAAGACAAAAAACTTAGAATTTGTATAGATTTAGATGGAACTATTTGTACAATAAAAAAACCAAACGAAACTTATGCAGACGTAAAAGTCATGCCGGGAGCGAAAGAATTTATTGATTCTTTGAAAGCCGATGGACATACAATTATCATTAACACTGCAAGAAACATGCAAACGCAAGGGCATAATGTCGGTAAAGTTCTTAAAAATATAGGAAAAATAACTCTTGATTGGTTAGATGAAAATGAAATCCAATATGACGAAATATTCTTCGGCAAGCCCAATGCAGATATAACAATTGATGATAGAGTTATAAGATTTGAGGATTGGCAAAAAATGGATAAAACAGAACTCTTGAAATTAGGGAAACAAAGATAGTAAAAAACATTTTTTTAATTTATTACACTGATTATTCGTTCGCCATCCATAACTTGATATATTATAAACAATTCATTGGATTTAGACTTAATTTTGTTTCTAAGTTGTTGTGTTCTGTGCTAACAACTTTTAACAATTTGGTAATATTTTCAATAAAACTATATTTCTTTAAGTATTTATGATAAACTTACAGGTAGCAGATTAAACGCTATTATTATACGAATTAAATATAAAAATCATAGGTGATTTATCAAAATTTGCTTAATTGTGACCGTTATATAGGAGACTTTATTCATGAATAATAATATTAATATTTGTCTTTCTTGCGACAATAATTATTCGAAATATGCAGGTGTCGTTATCGCATCTATTCTATCAAATGCAAATAGGGAAGACGATTTAAACATTTTTATTCTTGATGGAGGAATAAGTGATGAAAATAAGCAAAATATAATTTCATTAAGCTCAATAAAAACCTGTAAAATAAGCTTTATTAAAATTAATGAAACACTTTTTAATGACTATAAACAAATAAAAACTCACAAATATTTAACTTTACCGGCGTATTACAGGTTAAAATTACCAAGTTTATTACCGGAAATAGACAAAATCATATATTTGGATTGTGATACAATTGTATGTTCTGATTTATCTGATTTGTTCAATACAGATATCAATAATTTTGCATTGGCAGGTGTGCTTGATATAAATAAAAAAATGCTGAAAAAAAATCCAAAATATTTTAACTCCGGCGTACTTTTAATAAACTTAAAATATTGGAGAGAAAATAACATTGAAGAACAATTGCTTCAATATACGAAAGATAATATTGATAATATCACGCTTGGGGATCAGGAAATTTTAAATAGATTTTTAGCAGGAAAAACAAAAATAATTGAAGATATTTGGAATATTCAATCAAGCAATTTTACCAATCGTTCAAGCTATGCAAACAATCCTAAAATCATACATTTTGTAGCTAAGAACAAACCTTGGAGCGGAAACAGTTATTCATTCCATAAAAATGAATATTTTAAATATTTACAGTTGACTCCTTGGAAATTAAACGAAAGTGATTTAAGAACAGCTTTAAAATCAACAGCAATTTCATATATAAAATACAGACCATTGTTTTTATTAAGACCAAGATTTTATCAAGCACTATTTTTGACTTACATACAACCATTATTCACAAAGGAGAAAAAGTAATGGTAAAAGTTTCTATTATCACAGCAATATACAATCAAGAAAGTTACGCCAAACGGTGTTTTGACTCATTGGTTAATCAAACATTAAAAGATATTGAAATTATAATTGTTAATGATGGTTCAACTGATTGCAGTTTAGAAATTGCGGAAGAATATGCAAAAAAGGATTCTAGAATCATTGTATTATCACAAGAGAATTCAAAACAAGGTGCCGCAAGAAACAAAGGCTTAGACATCGCAAAAGGAGAATTCGTTACTTTCGTTGATTCTGATGATTGGTTAGAATTAGATTATTGTGAATTGTTGTATAATGCGGCTGTAAAATATAATGTTAATATTGCAGCATCATCTACTACCAGAGATTATAAGCACAAAGTTAAAAATCATTTAAAATTAACAGAAGAAAAAACATATTATGATGTGAATTCTATTATAAAAGCTCTTGAATACAACTTGATTACCCACAGCAAATTGTATAGATTTGCACCAATTAAAAACTTAAGATTTGAAGAAAATGTTTTATATGAAGATGGACCTTATACATTAAAAGCTTTTGATTTAGAAAAATCTTTAGTCACCGTTCCAAACGCAAGATATCATTATTATTCAAACCCAACTTCTACAATTAAACAAAAACTTGGAATAAAAAAATCAAATGATAAGATATCAACATCATTACAAGCAATTATGTATGCCAAAGAACATAATATTGATTTAGGAAATTTTTTAATTATAAAAGAAAATCATTTTTTGTGGGCTATAAAACATTATTACGAAAAAAAAGATTTTTATTTTTTGGGGATAAAACTTTTTTCAAAAAAAATACAATTTGACAATTTAAAAAACTTTGTTGTGTTTAACACTGCTTATTTTGGAGATGTATTATTGTGCAATTCTTTGTGCCAAAATATAAAAAACATATTTCCGGAAGGCAGAGTCATTTTTGTTGTTGACAAAAAATGGGCAGATATTGCAAAATACCAAGAAAGTGTTGACGATGTCGTTATATATGATAAAAAAGGCAAAAATAAAGGGTTAATAGGACTTTTAAAATTTGTAAAAGACTTTCCTTACAAAAAAATCTACGCATCATTTGTTACTTATGGAAGTTGGAGAAATTATTTTGCATCTAAACTTTTAAAAAGCAAATATACATTAACCAACAAAAAATTAATTCCGAACAAAACAACTCAAGAAAAACATAATTTATTGATTACATCACTAACTCATAAAAAAGTCAAAAATTATCCAATCAAATTTAATTTACCTAATAATATTGCAAACCCATTGGCTGACATTATTTCTGACAAAAAATATATCACTCTTTGTTGCATTTCAAAAAATCCAATTAAAGACATGCCTCTTGAAATTGCAAAAGATTTAATTAACAAAATTGAAAAGGAAACTGATAAAAATGTAGTTCTTGTTGGAAATGGCGATGATACATTAAAATTTGCACAAAATCTGGAAAAATCTAATTGTCATTTCATCAATTTAGTTAATAAAACAACATTACTGGAATTAGGAAAAATCTTAAAAGCTTCAGAATGTTTAATTAGTATAGACACCGGAACAATGCACTACAGCTATTCGTTAGGCGTAAAAACATTATGTGTATTTTTTGAAAAGGGCACAACACATCTTTGGGCACCAAAAGCCGATATTTACCCACATACTTTAGTAATTGATGGTGAAATTGATAGTGATAAAATTTATTCCGGTTATAAAAAATTAATAGGACAACAAGAAAATGTGTAGCACATCAAATAAAATCAATATCGCTTTATCATGTGACGAAAACTATTCAAAATATGCAGGAATTGTAATTGCCTCAATATTAGCAAATGCTAAAAATACTGACATATTAGATATTTATATACTTGATGGCGGAATTTCAGAAAAGAGCAAGGAAAAAATATTATCATTAAAAAATATTAAAAACTGCAATATTGAATTTGTAAATATTGATGATAGCTTATTTGAGGATTATAAAAACATACAAACCCACCATTATATTTCTATTGCAGCTTGCTACAGACTCAAACTTGCAACCTTGTTACCAAATGTAGATAAAATTATATATTTAGATTGCGATGTTACGGTTTGTTCCAGCCTAAAAGAACTATTTAATATTAACCTTGGGAACAGTGTAATTGCAGGAGTTAGAGATATCGACTTGGGAATTAAAAATTATCAACCACAATACATAAATTCCGGAGTTTTACTCATTGACTTAAATAAAATTAGAACTCAAAATATTGAAAATGAGTTATTGGAATACACCAAGAAAAATATTAACAATATAAAAATGGGTGATCAAGAAATAATAAATAATGTATTAAATAACAAAATTTTAAACATTGATGAAAAATATAATGTTCAAAGTGAATGTTATATAAGACGTTCCAGCTTCACTAAAAATCCTGTTATTATCCATTTTATTGGGGATAAAAAACCTTGGCATTTTGGCTCTTGGTCTGTTCATAAAGATTTATATTTTAAATATTTACAAATGACTCCATGGAAATTATCTCAAAAAGAACTTTTTAAATGGGGAATTCCAAACCAACTTACATCTTTTTTAACTTGGTTTAAACACAGACCAATATTTTATTTACAAAAAAAGTTTTGGAATGCCGTAAAAATGGACATAAACACTAAGGATACTCCAAAAGTTTTTGTTGTTATATTAATGGCATGTTTTGGAGATATTATTTTATGCAATTCTCTATTCCAAAATATAAAAAGGCTATATCCTAATTCAAAAACAATATTTATTATAGATAAACCTTGGATTGACGTTGCAAAATACCAAAAAGACGTAGATGAAGTCTTTGTATTAGATAAACGCGGGGAAAACAAAGGTTTTTGGGGCCTTGTAAAATTTGTCCGCAAATTTCCATATAAAAAGATAGATTACATATTCAAAATTTATGATAATTTTAGAGCTGATATTATTTCGATAATGTTAAAACCTAAAAAAATTATTGGAAAACCTTATGATTATAGCATATCTGTACAAGAAAGACACTGCAAATTATTAAAACGTTTAACAAAAGAAGAATTAGTTAATTACCCAATTACATATAATGCCAATAATGATATTCCTGAAAAATTACAGAATGTTTTATCAAAAAATAAAAAATATGTTGCACTTTGCACAACCTCTAAACTTAAAGAGAAAGATATGCCACTACAAACAACAGTAGAACTTATCAATAAACTTAACAAAGATAATTATACCGTTTTATTTATCGGAAATGGTAAAAATCCACAAGAATACGCAGAATTGTTATACAAAAATCAATGCAATTTTACAAATCTTGTAAACCAAACATCAATTTATGAACTAGCTCAAGTTTTGAGAAACTGTGAAGCTTTAATTAGTGTTGATACCGGAACTATGCATTTTTCTTATGCTAACAAAGTTCCAACAGTATGTGTTTTTTATAAACAAAATAATATTAAACATTGGGCACCAAGAAAAACATTATACCCTTATACAATTTTGCCTCAAACAAATTCTGTAGAAGATATTTATACAGCTTTTAAAGAATTAATGCAAAATAACAACTTTATTAGAAAGGATTCATAAATGTGTAGTTTATTTGCTATAAATAAAGATAAAAAACATATAAAAATTAACATTTTGGGTATTAAATTAAGACTTAAACGCTTATTTGACAGTGAAATTTACGAAACATTTATGACTAAAAAAGTTGAACCCAATACAATTTTGATTACAGAATTTAATGGGAGTCATTACGAAACAATTCCGGGGTTGTGTAAATACTGCACAGATTTTGGCTATAATGTAGATGTTTTAACAAGAGAACCTGCAGAAGGGATATTTCAAGATTTTCCACTTGATAAGGTTCGGGTTTATGAATGTAATGAAAAAACATTTGACAAAATTTATAAAAATTTCGATTTTTCTGAATATGAAAGAATTATTTATAACTCTAAAAGGGTTTATTATAATAAAAAACAATTTTCTTTAGAAGGCTTTGATTTATCCAAGGTATATAATATTAAAAAAGGCAAAAAAGATAACATTTACTTGCAGCATCATATTGACAAGTTGAACGAAACTCCTAATGATAAACAAATAATTCTTGCCAATCCGGCTAATATGGAAGAATTTGAAAAATTGGTAGTTAACTCTCATTACTTTAAAGAAAATGTAAGTACAAATAGAGATAAAAATGAGATTACAAATTTTATTTCTATTGGAGAATTATCAAAAAACAGAAGGAATTCTTCATTACTAATTGATGCAGTAAAAGAATTGAACCAAAAAGGTATAAAAAACTTTAAAGTAACAATAATCGGAGTTGGTAAATTGGAAGACATCCCCGAAGAAATACAATATTATTTTGAAATACTTGGGCGTGTTGATTATCAAAAAATGTTTGAAAAGTTGGAACAATCAGACTTTATCCTACCTCTTTTAGACCCTAATATAAAATCCCATAAACGCTATATGGATAGCGGAACAAGCGGAAGTTTCCAACTTATTTACGGTTTCAACAAACCTTGCATTATACACAAAACTTTCGCAGATATTTATAATTTTGATAATTCAAACAGCATTATTTATCCGGAAAACGAATTTCTTGCAAATAAAATGATTGAAGCAGTAGAATTAAAAAATTCAGAATACCTTGAATTAGAAACCAATTTATCAAAACTGGTTCAATCTATAGACATAAAATCAAGAAAAAACTTAAAATCGTTTTTAGATAACTAATTTTGAAATAAAAAAAAGTACAGCTAGTAAAACTGTACTTGTAAAGGTTTGTTTCATCGTTTTTATTTATTTAAATTAAAACCAATAGGCTGACGTTTTGATTCTTTATTTTCAAACGCATTTATTGCATTATTAAAATCTGCATTTGTAATTCTCAAGTTTTCAATATCAGAATTTTTGAATGTTTCATTTTCCATTTTTTCATAAATTCCTGCACGTTCAAAAGCATTTTCTTGAGCGGTATTTACAATATGCGCAATATCTGCACCGGTTGTTTTATCTTGTAATAACCTTTTGGTCAAAGCATCTTTATCTAAATCTTCCGCCAATGCTTTATTCTTTGTATGAATATCAAAAATTTGACTAATAGCCTCTTGAGTATCCGGAGCTTTTACCTCTATGTGTTTACCAAAACGGCCAGAACGAGTAATAGCAGCATCTAAAGCTCCTTGATTATTTGTTGCTGTTAAAACAAAAATATCGTCACCATTCTTTTCTACATCACTCATTAATGTCAAAATTTGGTTAACTACTTTATCTCCATAAACATCTGTGCCACCACGTTTTTTAGCTACAGCATCAAACTCATCAATAAATATTATAGACGGTTGATTTTCTCTTGCATTATCAAACAGTTTTCGCCAATTTTTTTCGGAACCTCCAACCCATTTGGATTCCATTTCTAAACCATTTAGTTTAATAAAGTTTGAATTTGTTTCATTTGCCAATGCTTGAGCTATCAATGTTTTTCCTGTTCCTGGAGGGCCGTACAAAAGAAATCCATGGTTTACTATTGAATTTTTATAAGCAGCAGGATACTTAATAGGATATAAAATTCCTTTTTTCAGTTCCTTTATAACATTATCCTGCCCACCAATATCCGCAAACGTTACATCTCTACTACCTGCCTTTAAAGGAGTAACCAATGTTGAAAGAGTTTTTTGGTTAACATCTAAAATTGCGTTCTTAACTTCCGGAGATTTATCAATAAGTCGAACAAAACTATGCCTTTTCGAACTTATATCATTCTTTGGAGCTCGTTTTATTTTTATTTTTTGCTTTCCAATTTCTACTAAATCTCCACCAACTACGTACGCACTTTCACCACTTTTTAACGAATTTCGAAGTCCGCTACTTTCATGCAACAACAAATTCTTTTTATTTGGATTGAATACCTCTAATGATTCATTTGGTGTTCTTGTAAAAACAGCAAGTTCATCTAAACCATCTTCAGCAACAAAAAATAATCTTTTTATT
Organism: uncultured Candidatus Melainabacteria bacterium; assembly: GCA_934675225.1. Classification (GTDB taxonomy): domain Bacteria; phylum Cyanobacteriota; class Vampirovibrionia; order Gastranaerophilales; family Gastranaerophilaceae; genus Stercorousia. The sequence goes on from CAKUQA010000012.1 coordinate 9,603, forward strand.
ACATGATTAAAATCTTTCATTGAACTTTTTAAAACTTTTTGTACAGTATCTAAATCTTTACCGGCTACAATCATATCTCCGGCAGTAGATATGTTAAACAAATCTGCAAGTCTATCCTCTAACGGAATTTTTTTAACTAATGCAATCGGAGAAAATTGAACTCCTGTAAAATTTACCGCTGAAGCTTGTTTCATACCATAAACAGAAGTCATATAAGTTCTATTTTGCGAACTTTGTGTCATTGTAGTTTGTGGTACATTTTCTTTTTTGTAATTTGAATAAGTGTTATTATTACGATAATAATTTGCTATTGCGGATACTCTCAATTTATATTCCTCCTTGCCTTAATATTTTAATACTACAAGCGTAGCACTTTGTCAATAACTTTTGGGGGAATTTTTTTTAACTCAAAATATCATTCCAAAATAATTTTAAAATTTTGCTAATTCTTATGTATTTATTTTTTAAATAATACTCTTTTTTGGTTTATTACTCTATTTTAATAAAATAAATCATATTACAATTGTAATATTTACACTTCATTATTTATTTAACATTTATTAACATGTTTATGATTTAATTCAATTATGCAAATTTTGTTGAATTTTACAGCTATTATATTTAGAATATTTTCTAATTCATTAAGTAACGTTTTTCAAAAAAAACTTGCCGGAAATTTTGAACATCCTGCAAATATCAATTGCCTAAACTATATTCTTATGAGTTTAATCTCAATACCATTACTTTTTATCGTTAATCCAAATCAACTTACACCCCATTTTTGGTTATTCGCTATTGCAGGAGGAATAACAGGAGCAATCGGAAATTGTTTTATGGTTTTAGCTTTGCAAGACGGCGAACTATCTGTATTAGGACCAATTAATTCTTATAAAGCAATAGTTGGTATGCTATTTGGAATGATTATTTTACATGAATTTCCAAACTTTTATGGAACAATCGGGATTTTCTTAATTATTTTAGGTTCTTATTTCGTCTTAGAAACACCAAAAGCTCTACTAAAAAAAGACATACAATACAGAATTTACGCATTAATTTTTACCGCTATTGAAGCTGTTTTTATAAAAAAAGTAATTATTTTAAGTTCAATAGCTTGCTCTTTTATTATTTCAAGTTTTCTGGGAGCAATATTCTCATATATAATTATGAGAATTTTAAGTCCGCAAAAACTTCATATTCCAAATAAAACCAATTCTATAATGTATATTTTAACTACTCTTTGTTTTGGAATTATGACATTTACAACTGCTTACGTATTCAAATATATGAATGTTGGTTATGCACTATCACTTTTCCAATTATCTATAATTCTCAATGTAATCTTAGGTTATAAACTATTTAACGAGAAGAAATTATTAAAAAAACTTTTTGGCTCATTAATAATTATTATTGGGTCTGTAACAATTTTAATTCTCGGACACTAATTTAATTTTGACTTTCTATTTTAATTTTTCCATCTTCCTCTACAAACTTTTTAGGGTTAAATAACTTATTAATAAAAGGTTCAGATGGTGCTGTTCTTTTTTGGTAACGTTCTTTTTCGGTCTGAACATCATTATAATCATTAATTTCTTCCATCCTAAAACGTTGTTGGTTAATCATTTCCATATCATGCACCATTATAATATCCGCACTGGAAGGATAAGCCATAACCGGATTTGAAATTAATAATAATAAAAACGTTAATAATATAATCATAAATCACCTTATTTTATACGGAATACAACATTCGCAACAGCCGTAACTTTTTTATCAATTGTAGAAGTATCATTTATACCCATGTCAGAAACATTTGTAGAATCTACCGGAGTAATCTGGAATACACCCATATTTACTGCTTGAATTTTTCCAACACGGTTATGAGTAGCTTTTAGCATACCCGTAGCTCTTTCTTTTGCATCCTTAGTCGCATCTTTTAACAAATCAACTTTCAAATCTGCAAGTCCGGAATAAAAATATTCAGTATTATTAACATTTATATCAATCCCTTTATCTAAAAGACTTTGAATATTAGAAGAAATAAATTTTATTTTCTGAACATCATTTGATTTAATTGTAATTGGTTGAGAAAGATTATAATATGCGACTTCATTTGTCACTGTCCCATTTGGCAAATACTTATATGAATAATAGCCATTTGAAGCGCTTACATCTATATCTGTAATACCATTTTCTTCTAAATACTTTTTCACAACAGGTAATTTATTTTTCACTGCACTATATGCAATTTGTTTATTAGCACTTCTTTCTGTAATTTCAAACTCCATTCTCGCGGAATCGGATTTAACCGTCTTGTATGCAGAGCCTGTTACGGTAATTTTATCATCAGATAAAGTTCTTGTTGCCGTTTTGACTGTTATTACCATCCCCAAAGCCATAATAATAGCTAAACATACAATTTGTAGTTTCTCTACTTTTTCTAAAAACATACACATCTCCTTAAATTACGTAATAATTATAACTGATTTGCAATAATTGTCAACATAACTAAAAACTTAACAAGCTACTGCACATTCCGTAAAACAAGGCAGTTCTATACTACATTTACTATAACTTGATTGTTTTGTTTCAACGTTTATTGTTCCACTGTGAGCTGTTATAATTCGCTTCGCCAAGTATAAATTTAAACTGCTGCCAACTTTATTAAATTTTTCTGCAGAAGTTGTGTACATCTCAAACATATTATTAATTGAATTCGGATTCGCATAAGGGCTTTCATATAATAATGAAATATTTACACTGTTTAATATAGCGTCTTTTTCAATTTCACAACAAATTACAGTATCTTTATACGCATTTGAAACACAAAAATCAATTAAATTTTCAAAAGCTTTTTTCATTTGAAGTTTGTCTGCATAAACAGAAATATATTTATTTCTTGCAGATACTTTCACTTGGATATTCTTATTATGCAAATGTTTACCGAATTTTAGAAAAGTGTCATCCAACAATTTTAGCATTTGAATTTTTTCATAATTTAATATAACATCATTATTTTCATATTTATAAGTTGTCAAAATAGTTGAAAGCATATCATACATGCTGTAACAAGATTCCAAAGTCAAATCAAGAATTTCCTTCTGTTCTTGAGTAATTGTCCCCATACTCCCGTTAACAATCAGTTCTAATGCTCTAATTTGCGCAATTGTAGGAATTTTTAAATCATGACTTAATGTAGAAATATAAGTTTCTCGTTGTCGCTGAGCATCTCTTTCAACATCAATATTTCTACCAAATACAACAAATTTTGTTACATTTTCATCAGCATCCAAAATTGGAACTTTTCGAATTATAAACCAATTTTGTTTTCCGTTTTTTAACTTTACTTCAAAAAAGGCATGACAGTTGCGCCCCTTACAGGCAACCATCACGCCGTTAC
>CAKUQA010000013.1 GCA_934675225.1 uncultured Candidatus Melainabacteria bacterium
ACTGTGTACAATGCAGGCGTCGATATGAAAAAAGTTCTTTTCAACGGTAATAACAAGTCTTATGATGAACTTGAACTTGCTATTAAATCAGGTGTTGGACGAATTTCAGTTGATAATTTCTTTGAATTATCTCTTTTGGATGAGATTGCAAAGTCTAATAAAAAAGTCGTAGACATTTTACTTCGAATTACTCCTGGGATTGAATGTCATACTCATGAATATATTCAAACAGGACATTTGGATTCAAAATTTGGATTTGATTTAACCCAGATAGATGAAGCTGTTGATTTGATTTTAAACGATTATACAAATTTAAGATTACATGGACTTCATGCACATATCGGTTCTCAAATTTTTGAAACTTCTATTTATGGTGATGAAATAGAAATTCTTGTAAAAGAAATTGCAAGACTTGATGAAAAATTTGGGTTAAAACTGGATGAAATAAATATTGGTGGAGGATTAGGCGTAAAATATACAGAAGAAGATTGCCCTCCTTCAACATTTACGATTGCAGAAATTGTGATAAAACGACTTTATAGTTGTATTGAAAAATATAAAATTGATGCTCCGACTTTGTTCATCGAACCGGGAAGAAGCATAATTTCTACTGCAGGAGTGACTTTGTATACATTAGGAAGCTCAAAACAAGTTCCAAAAGGGAAAACGTATGTTGCTGTAGATGGTGGAATGGCTGATAATGCAAGACCTTCGATGTATGGAGCAGAGTATAGAGCGCAAATAGCAAATAAACCTGATTTTGAATTAGCTGCTACTGTAACTATTGCAGGTAGATTTTGTGAGTCAGGGGATATTTTGATAAAAAATATTAAGCTTCCTGAAATAGAAGAAGGAGATATTTTGTGTGTCTATAATACAGGCGCTTACAACTATTCAATGGCTTCTAATTATAATCGAGTACAAAAACCTGCTATGGTACTTGTAAATAATTCACAATCTGATATTATAGTAAAGAGAGAGACTCTTAAAGATTTAATTGCCCATGATGTAATTCCAGATAGGTTAAAAAATGATTAATGACTTTTTTACATACATATTAAAATATATTTCTACACTAGAAATGACTTTTAATTGGTCTGATTTTATCCAAATAGTTTTTCTTGCTGGATTACTATTGTTTTTGTATAGGAAATTTATCAAAAACACATCATCCGAAAAATTTGTAAAAGGTCTTTTAATTCTGGTTTGCGCTTGGGCTGTCAGTGAAATTATGATGAGAATAGATTTGAAAATAATTGGAATGTTTTTAAAATCTATTGTGACATTAGTATCATTAAGTTTGATTGTTATATTCCAACCGGAATTGAGAAAGTTTTTAGGATTTTTAGGTCAAGTTGATTTTGTGACAAAAATATTTAATTCTAATCATAAAACAGATCCTAAAATTGATGTGGTTAAAGAACTTATTGAAAGTGTGAAATATCTTTCAAAGTCTCATACTGGAGCTTTAATTGTGTTCCAAAGTGACTTAAGAAATACATATAATGATGTTGGAACCAGACTTAACGCTGATTTGTCTACTGAATTAATTCTGACTATATTCCATCCGAATACACCGCTTCATGATGGTGCGGTTGTAATTAATGGAGATAAAATTATTTCAGCCGGAGTTTTGTTACCTTTGACAGAAGATCCAAAGTTAAGCTGGAAATATGGTACTCGTCATAGAGCAGCTATTGGTATGACAGAAGTTAGTGATGCTGCTTGTCTTGTTGTTTCGGAAGAAACCGGAGATGTATCAGTTGCGATTGATGGAGCTTTGAGAAAGTACGAAGATTTAGTTACATTAAAAGCTGATTTAGAAAAAATTCTTGGTTATAAAGAAGAAGTTGACGAAGAAGACAAAAAAACAATATTTAAGATAAATAATTTTATGACAATTAAAAGAACCGGTAAGGACGACTAATTATGGCAGAAAAAACATCAAAAAAAGAATTTTTTTTAGCATTATTGAGTAAGATGTTTTTTCTTACTTTAGGACCGTTTATTGCCGCATTTGCGTTAGAAGTATTTTTAGTACCTAATAATATTATTGATGGCGGAATTGTTGGTATTTCAATAATTACAAGTTATTTGACTAAAATAAATCTAGGGCTTTTAATTTTTCTTATTAATATTCCGTTTTTCCTTTTGGCTTTTAATAAAATCGGGAAAAAATTCGTTATTCAAACATTTTATGCTATTGGAATGTTGTCTTTGTTTTTAAACTTATTTGGAATGTATAATCATCCAACCAGTAATGATTTACTTTTATCAACGGTATTTGGTGGAATTATTCTTGGAACCGGTGTTGGTTTAGTGTTAAAAAATGAAGGCTCTTTAGACGGTACAGAAATAATGTCATTGGTTTTGTCCAAAAAATTCGGCTTTTCCGTTGGTGAATGGATAATGACATTTAACGTATTTATTTATGGCGCTTCTGGACTTGTTTTTGGTTGGAACCGTGCTATGTATGCGGTTTTAACTTATTTTATTGCTTTTAGAGTTATTGATATTGTTTTGGAAGGTTTAAATTCTGCTAAATCAATACGCATAATTAGTGATAAGGCGCATGAAATAGGTGATGAGTTACTTGAAAAATTAGACCTTGGTGTTACATATATAAATGGTGTTGGTGCTTATTCTGGAGCTGAAAAAACTATTATTTATTGTGTTGTATCAAGACTTGAAATGGCAAGAATGAAAGAAATTATAAAAAATATTGATCCTTCTGCCTTTATGTCGGTTGTTGATGTTCATGAAGCTTATGGTGGAAGAACCAAGGGAAGTATTGATAAAATTTAACAAGTAGACATTTTCAAAAAATTATAGTAATATATACAAATAGAGATTGATATACGAGGATAAAAATATGGCAAAAAATATTGATACAGTACCTATAGAAGTAAGCATTCTAACAGCAGATCATGATATAAAGGGAATTGTTCATGTTTCAAAATATACAAATACCAATAGAGAACTTACTGACCTTTTAAATGACAAAGAGAGAAGGTTTTTAGCGGTAACAAATGCTGAAATTTATCCGAGAAACTCAAACCAATCTCCAAGAAAATATAATTTTCTGGAAATTCACATGGATTATGTTTTGATGGTTCATCCGTCAACTCAGGCTGTTTTCCAAGAATCAGGACGAACTCAAGAAGATATTTCCAGATTTAGAGATTTGAGGCTAAAATTAAATCAAACAAAACCATTTTAGATAAAAAAAGACTCCAACAGTGGGAGTCTTTTTTATTGATTAATATTTTTTATTTAAATCGTTGTAGTGTCCAAAACCTAAAACATCTTTAATGATTTTAACACCTGCAAAAATTCCAAGTCCGATTGTGCTGCCTTTTGCGACCATTCCTTTTCCTAATAAGGCGCCTAATCCAAGACCGAGAGGGACTACACTCTCAATAAGCATTGTTCCAAAGCCTTTGAAATAACCGATTGCGGAGTTTACAAAATGTCTAAGATTTCCGTCTACTTCAAAGTTAAATACGCTTTTTTTCAACTTTGAAGCTGTAATGCTCGGACAAGTCAGATATTGAGTATTGCTATAAGACTCCATACAAGCATCAGCATCTTTACTTTTTGAGTAAACATCTGATTGTAGTTTGCCTAAAACATGCGCATCGTAACCGACTACACCCAAAGCAGCAACGCCGGCACCTTTTATGGCATATTTTGCAAAATTATTTTTTACTGATGATAATGCTGTACTAATACTCATATTTCACCTATTTAGCTTGAGTTTCTTCTGATTTTTCTTCTTTTTTGGTTTCTGTTTTCTTTTTGTCGTCTTTTACTTCAAATTCTTTTTCGACCTTTTGACCTGACATTTTTAATAAGATGTTTGTTGCTTGCATAGCATCTTGTCCATAGCCACTTTGAGCATTTTGCATTTGTTTTAATACTGCAACAGTGAAGTCATCACCTGTTACTGCTCGAGAATCAAGTGCACTTAATGCAAGAATTCTTACAGGAGTGTATGGATCTTGGAGCATCTTGTTTACAAGAGCATTGAGGGCTTTGTCGTCTTTTCTGGAATCGTCTTCTTCAAGTCTTGCAATAACTTCCTTGGCTCCCATCATACGAACTTCTTTATCTTGACTGTTTAAATAATTTTCAAGATTTCTAATATATTCGTCTGTAAGCTGTACGATTTCTCGTTTTTCTGTTTTTTTATCAGTTGTTTTATTTTCTGTTGTATTTGTTGTTGTATTGGCTAAATTTTTAGAGGCATTGTCTTGTGCTCCATTTCCCCAATTATTTGTGTAATATCCGGAGGGATAACAACCACTGGAAGGAGTTCCACCATAATTTGGAGCATTTACATTATATACAGGTGCTGTTGCTCCTGGAGGTGTAACTGAAGGGTTAAATATCTGGATATTTACACCGGAGTAATTTGGTACTTGTACACTTTGTCCTTGTGGTGCTTGTTGTTGAGGCGCTTGAGGTGCCTGATATTGAGGTTGAACACATTGTTGTTGCTGAACTTGTTGTGTACTTTGTGGTGTTTGAGCCTGTGTTATTGGTGCAGTTTGATATTGCGGTTGCGCATATTGAGTTTGCTGAACCGGCTGCTGTATATTTTGTTGCCCTAATGAACTTTGCATATAACTACCCTTTACTACTTATATTTATAAAGTATTTTTTTTCATGATTATTGACTTTGTGTTAAGAAATATTACATTGTTTTTTTATTTTTTCCATGATGTCTATAATTTACATATGGGTATTTATGAAGAAAATTATTTAGCCAAACGTCCTCAACATTTATGCAAAATGTGTGGTAAATGCTGCAGAGTTGTGACAACTTCTGTTCCGTATTCAGAATTGAAAGAAAAGGCTGAAAGTGGTGATAAAGGTGCTATAGATTTTCTTTCTTTATTTGTTCCGTATAATTCAATTGAGGCTGCAAGAAAAGTTGATGCGGCTACAGTTGATAATATTATAAATCGTTTAAAAAGTGATGGTAATTTTGATGAAAACAACATAACTTTTTATGGTTGTAAATATCTTCAAGATAATAATTTATGTGGAAGATATGAAACAAGACTTGATTTGTGTAGACATTGTCCATCAACTCCCTGGTCTATAGTTCCGCCTGATTGTGGTTTTGAGGGTTGGTTGTTTTGGCAGAGAGAAGAAGCAAAACAAAAGGTGCGTAAGTCTAAAGAAGAACTATGTGAGCTAAAATTGTTGCGTATGCGTGCAAAAAATGAGGACACTATCAAAAAAATTGATGCCATAGAACAAAAAATTCTTAAAGGCATCAATCTTTATAAAAAATATGGTTCCGAAAATTGGTAGTTAAAATATTGATAAATGCTATATGCATGGCAATATTTATTTGTTTCAATTTATAAGTTAGATGCAAATTTATTAATTTCTTCAAATGTAAAAAATTCACTAATTGTAATACCTAATCCGTTGCAAATTTTTAAAATAGTATATGCTCGTGGTTCTTTCATATTTCGTTCAATTTCACTCAAACCACCTTTAGAGATACCACTTTGATAAGCGAGTTGTTCAAGTGTCATATTTCGTTCTTTTCTTAGTGCGCTAATTCTTTTGCAAATAATTTTATTAAAATCTTGGTTAGTCATTTTTACATATCTTCATACATGTGAACTATATGTATTGATATTAACTGAATAATCATTTATAATAGTTCATACATGTGAACATTGTGAAAGGGCTTTTAATAATGAAAAATTGTTATAGACTAGGTTTTTCTTTGGCTGAAATTTTAATAACAATAGGGATAATTGGGATTATTGCAGCAATTACTATACCGTTTTTAATCCAAAATTATCAAAAATACATTACCGTAAATCGTCTGAAAAAGGAGTATTCTGTCATAAGTAATGCATTTGTTACTTCGCAAGAAGAAAACGGAGAGATGAATACTTGGGGAATGACTGCTATGGGTTCTGTAAATGATGGACCTAAAGTACTTGTTCCGTTTTTTCAGAATTATATAATAAAATACTTAGATATCGTTGATGATTGTGGGTATAATTGTAAAAAACAGACCAAAGTTAAACGATATAGACTAAATGGAATGGATTGGAATTGGGATGATTATTTTTATTATATAATTTATCTGAAAGATGGAAGTGTTGTCGCTTTTATGGTTGATAACGATTCTGTTGTTTGGAGTTATGTTAAAATTTTTGTTGACATAAATGGTGATAGAGGTCCAAATGTCTCAGGAAAAGATGTTTTTACGATACTTTTGGACCCAAATGGTAATTCTGCTATAAAGTTATATGGAATAGGTACAATAAAATACTCAAAAAACAGGAATAGTTTATTGGGTAATTGTAGAGAATGTTGCAGTAAAACAGCAGGAGACTATGCCGGAGATTTCTGCAGCGGACTAATCCAGTATGACGGCTGGAAAATTTCAAAAGATTTTCCTTGGTAGAAAATTCATTTATTACTAGTATTCTATAACTTAATTTTACTTGCCAATAAGTTACTGTAACAAAGCTTTATCCAATTTTCTTTTATAGAATTCTGTATTAATATTCAGATTTTCTCCAATATCAAGGAGCATTTCAACAAAACGTTTGTTAGTTGATTTTTTATTTTTAAACGCTTCTGAATCTATTATTTCTCCAATTTTGTGATAAATTTTTGCAAAATATATGTTTTGTGCTTCTGCAATATCTACTTGTAGCTCAAGTTTTCGAATATTATCGAAAATTTCCAAAACAACGTCAGCTTGTTGAATTTCAAAACTATGAACCAATCTGTTTATGTTTTGCAAAATCTTTTTGCTGAATACTATATTAGATTGAGTTTTGTCGAGTTGAATATCTATTTTTTTAGCTTCATAGTTAATATCAGTTGCTTGTTGAATAAGGTCATCCTCTACAAAGCCGCTGGAATGAACAACAATATCATTGAATTTGTGACTAAGTGCATAAGCTGCAGATATTTTAAATTCATCAGGAATTTTAAGTCCAAGCCCTTGTAGATGGTAAATAGAACCTTTTCCTTCATCATACATTTCTTGGTATGTTTGAGAGAATTTTTCTAATTTACCTTTTAGCAGAATTTGAAGAATTTTTCTTCTTTCTTCAATAAATATATCTTTTAATGTGAAATATTCTTTGCCGAAATATTCATCAAGAGCACGAATAATTTCAGTTAAAGTATTCATTGTATATATTTTTATTAGATTTGTTTTTATTCTGTTAAATTCTGCATCATCGGAATATTCTTTAATTGAACAGTGGAAATCTCCACCTGCATACTGCATCAAAGCAAACATTACATTGGATTTTTGTAATGTGATTTTTGATTGAATTTCAATATGGCCGACAACAAATGTTGATAAGCCTTTTTGTACTTTTTTGTATGCTTTTCTTGTAATTGTATAGCAATAAACGTTTTCTTCATCCTCAAAATCTTGGTAAAGAGAAGATAATGCCCATAAACTTGCTATTTGTTTAATTGTTATAATTGAAGGTTTAACAAATCTTTCAAATATGTCTTTCCCGTTTCCATATTCAGGAATATTACTTTTTGCTTCAGATAAAATTTCTAAGAATTTTTCTTCAAAGTTTTTATCTGTAAATTTAGCTGCAAGTTGCATAGCGCGTGCAGCATATTTCATTATTTGTACTGTTTCAATACCTGAAATTTCAGAGAAAAACCATCCGCAACTTGTATACATAAGCATAGCTTGGCGTTGAATTTCTAATAACTCCATAGCTTTTACTTTATCTTCGTCACTTAAGTCCGGTTTGAAATTATCTTGTTGGAATTTTTTTACATTCATTTCATTTCTATCTAAAATGACATCAATGTATTTGTTACGTACATCCCAAATATTGTCAAAATATTTGGAACCTTCTGTTTCAAAAACGGTGATAAGTTCGTCTCTTAAATAATCTAAAGCATTTCTAAGTGGTTTACGCCATTTTTGATTCCATCCAGGATGTCCGCCTGTTGAACATCCGCAATCTTCTTTCCATCTGCCAACACCATGGAAACAACTCCAACTTGATGCTTGCTTGATATCTACTTCGCAATTGCTTCTGTATTTATCTAAATATTCTGCATAGTTTGTAATAGTGAAACCTTCGTCTTTTGCTTTAATTTTTAAAACGTATGATAAAGCCATATCGCCAAATTTTGTGTGGTGTCCATAACTTTCACCATCAGTAGCAATATTTATTAATTGAGGATAGTCTCTGCAATCAGAAATTCCTTCTTTTAGACGTTTGATAAATCTGTTTCCATCCTTTAAAAGTTCGTCAAAAGCTACAGAACGAGAAATAGCACCATCATAGAAAAATAAATCAATATATTTTTCAGGGGCCGATTTTATATAATATCTGTAAGAACGCGCAGGATCGATATTTCCCCAGCTAACATCTTGCCAATCATTGTCGCCTTCTTTTCTATATTTTAGAGCTTGATATGGAGAAAGAACTGTAAATTTAATACCATTTTCTACTAAAAGTCTAAGAGTATCATCATCAACAGCTGTTTCTGCCAACCACATACCTTCCGGCTTTCTGCCAAAACGGTATTCAAAATCTCTAATCCCCCATTTTATTTGGGTTTGTTTATCATGTTCGTTTGCAAGTGGCATAATAATATGGTTGTACACTTGAGCTATTGCATTTCCGTGTCCGGAATGTTCTGAAACACTTTCGATATCTGCTTTAATAATTCTTTCGTAAGTAAGAGGCGCAAAATGTTCCATCCAAGATAAAAGAGTTGGTCCAAAGTTGAAACTCATATATTCATAGTTGTTTACGACATCAAGAATTCTATTTCTGTTATCTACGATTTTTGATACAGAATTTGGGTTGTAACACTCTTTATTAATTCTTTCATTCCAATCGTGGAATGGTAATGCACTGTCTTGAAGTTCTATTGCTTCAAGCCAAGGATTTTCTCTTGGGGGTTGATAAAAATGTCCGTGAATTGTTAGAAATATATCATTTTTTTTATTGCTCATCTCTTAACTCCAAAATAAAGTGGTTAGTTTACTTGTTTTCGTCTTTAGGTTTTGTACTTACTACTGTGAATTTATCAACATCCATCCAAGGATCTCCGAGTGCAGTTGAAAATACTTTTCCCTGAAATTCAACAATATCACCGGAATTTAAGTCGATATGTTTTTCAGCTTCAGTTCTGTTTAAAAATATTTTCAATTCAGATAATGGAATGTTGTGATCGTAGACATCAGGTCTTTGAATAAGGAATGAGATATATTTTTCAGAACTTCTCATCGCAGGTTTATAATCTAATCCGAGAGTTGCAAATTTATCGAATTTAGCTCTGATTTTAACGTTTTTATTAAGGTAAAAGTTTGGGCGAGCAACTAAATCTAATGGATTTACCGTTATATATGATTTAACAGCAGAATTTTGAATTTGGTTTGTTGCACTTGTGTTAACGAGAGTATAGTTGTTAGAAGTAGCAGCAAATGCGTTAAGCCCAAGTGTTATGGCTAAAATTAATATTAAACTCTTTATTTTATTATTCATAAAGATTGTCCCTCTCTTAATTATCTACAACATTATTTTAGCACACATTTTAAAATTTGTAACTACCCGAACAAATAATTTTTATATAAAAATAAAAATGCATTTAGCTTGCCAATGTATTGATTTTGTGGTATTCTAATACTCGGTTAATGTATTTTTTACACTAAATAAAGTGTTTAGTAAAAGGAGAAGAATATGGCTACAAAAGAATTTTTTACTAATTCTGAAGAATTGAAAAAGCTCATGTCAGCTGCACGTGCTACAATTACGGCACCGTTTTTTGGAAATAATGTAGAAGAAATTAAATCTGTTTCAGAAGCTTATAAGTTGGCAAAAAATAGCCCAGGGACAATCGAATTAACGGGAATGCCTGTTTATAAACCTGAAAAAATCGGTTTGCCTCAAGGCGCAAATCAATTGTTGTTTAATGACGGTACTGTTGTTGGACGTTGCGCCGCTGCTAGAAAAATTGTAGGAGAACCGAATTGTGATTTAAAATATTTATTACCTATTATCAGAGAAGCGGTTTATAACACTAGAGATAGGTTGTTATATAGAACCGAAGCTGTCGTTGGGCTTGATAAAGACTATATGATTAAAGCTCATTTATTAATTCCGGAAGGCTTTGAAAATATTATGTATTCTTGGATGCTGAATTTCCAATACATTAATGAAGCTTACGCCAATATGTATGCTGATTCCAGAGAATTACCGGAAGGTGATATTTTTGTATTCTCAGATCCTGATTGGTCTCATCCGGATTTCCCTTACGGATTAACATTCTTTGATCCGGAACATAATTGTGCGGCAATTTTAGGGATGAGATACTTTGGAGAACATAAAAAAGGTACTCTTACTTTAGCGTGGGGATGTGCCGCACGTAACGGTTACGCTTCTTGCCATGGTGGTATGAAACGTTATAATTTGGATGAAGGCAAATCATTCCAAGTTGCTGTATTCGGACTATCAGGTTCCGGAAAATCTACAATCACTCATGCGAAACACAATAACAAATATAATATTACGGTTTTACATGATGATGCGTTTATTATTAATGTCCATGATAAGTATTCAATAGCTCTTGAGCCTGCTTATTTTGATAAAACCGCAGATTACCCGATTGGTTGTGATGATAATAAATTTATTCTTACGCAACAAAATGCCGGTGCTATTGCTTTAGCTGACGGAAAGGTTGTTTCCGTAACAGAAGATATTCGAAATGGTAATGGGCGTGCAGTTAAATCAAAATTATGGTCGCCAAACAGAGTTGACAGAATTAATGAACCTATCAATGCTATTTTTTGGTTGATGAAAGACCCGACAATTCCGCCTGTTTTGAAGTTATCGGGAGCATCTTTGGGCTCTGCTATGGGGGCAACGTTGGCAACAAAACGTTCTTCTGCAGAAAGACTTGCTGCAGGTGTTGATCCAAATGCTTTAGTTGTAGAACCTTATGCTAATCCGTTTAGAGTTTATCCGTTGGAAGTTGATTATACAAGATTTAAACAACTTATTGAGGATGGAGTTGATTGCTATATTTTAAATACTGGTGAATTTATGGGAACAAAGGTGAAACCTGCTCATACGCTTGGAATTATAGAAGCTATTGTTGAAAAACGAGCTAATTTCCATAAATGGGAAAATTTCTCTGATATTGAAATTATGGATGTTGAAGGTTTTGAAACATCTTTTGCAAATAAGGAATACGCTGAACAGTTTGTAGCTCGTATGAATGATAGAATTTCTTTTGTAAAATCAAGAGAAACAGAAAAAGCAGGTATTGACAAGTTACCGTCTGATGCGCTAGAAGCTTTGGAAGCAGTTGTAAAAGAAGTTAAAGCATAGCTTTTAACTTATTAATATTAAATTTTGGAACAGGTAGGTTTACAATCTTGAATCTACCTGTTTTATATGCTATAATCGAATTCAAGAGAGGATTGGTTTTTATGTTTAGTAAAAAGAGTGCCATGTCAACTATGGGTTATGCTATTGTTTTGGTAATTATTTTGGGAGTTGTGATGATTATTAGTGCACCAATGCTTATGAATAAATATAAAGGTGACAAAAATTCAGCTAATAATGATAAAAATTATAATGAAGAAAGATACTCTGATGGAAGTGATTCTCGACAGGATTATGATAAAGAGCGTGATATGGAACGTTATAATAATGATAATAATATTAATTCAACAGAAGTTGTTGAACAATTAAGGCTGCTTGAAGATAGAATGAATTCAAGGATGAATAATCTTGAAGCCAAACAATCTCAAAGACCGTCAGGGCAGGTTGCTTCGGATAGATATGTTTGCTCTATTGAAGGAAATGTTGATAATGATGGCAACGTTATTCCGATAGATGGTATGAACTTAGAAGATGTTAAAAGGAAAAAAATCGTATTTGTATGTGAATATAACAGATAGGATTATGTATATAGTTATGTGATATGTAGCAAAAAAGTTCGGTTTATAACCGAACTTTTTTGCTGTTAAATATTTTTTTATTTAAAACTATTCAACTTCGATTGCTGATACAGGGCAAGCTTCTGCTGCTTCTTTAACGCAATCCATATTATCTGCAACTGCTGCTTCATCAACTTGAGCTGTTCCATCTACTGAAAATACTGCATCGCAAATTGATTCGCAAGCGCCGCATCCGATACAAGAATCGTTTACTGTTACTGTCATTTCTACTTTCTCCTTATAGTTTTTATACAATCGTGAATTTCTTCACAATCTTGATTATAATATAAAAGATTTTAAATTTCAATTGCATAAAATAAAAATTATATTTCTAGCCAATTTTTTATTCTGTTTGCAATATAGTCAAATCCTTTAATCATTCCAAGGTTTTCACCATTCTGTTTTTTGTTAAAAATAAGAATTGGAACATATTCTCTTGTATGATCAGTTCCCGGTACAGTTGGATCGCATCCGTGATCTGCTGTGATTATTAATAAGTCATCATT
>CAKUQA010000014.1 GCA_934675225.1 uncultured Candidatus Melainabacteria bacterium
TGGTTAGCAGTCTTATTCAAAAAGATTTCAAAACATCAGGAACAGAAACTATTCGTTTTTTTACAAACACTACCCTAGGACTCGGCGGAATGTTTGACCCTGCAAAGCATTTTTTCAAACTTGAACCTTCTAACGAGGACATGGAACAAGCTTTGACAAAATGTAAATGTTGTTCAGGCTCATATATTGTTCTTCCGGTAATGAATGGAACAACAGCCAGAGGAATTGCAGGCAAAATTTTAGACACTTCTCTGAACCCAACAACCTATGTCGGCACCCCTGTTCTTGCCATGGTAAAAGCAGGATTAACAGTAAACAGAACCTCTTTTCTTCAACCTCTTATAAAAATGATTGAATCAACTTATGCAGATCCTTATGAAATTTCTCGAAAAATGTACGGAATTGATAATTTTATCAAATGCGAAAACCTTGATAGAAAGGAGGTTTTACAAGAGGGTTTTAAATCAACGGAAAACGAACTTCCTCCTGAAATCAATCCGGAACTTGTAATGACTGATTTAAAAAATGAAAGCGACATAAACAATGAAAAATTGACAGTTGCAGACATTTTAAAAGGGGGAACTAATATTGACAATATAATATTAAAAAGTTATGAATTAGCAAATTCAAAACTCATGGCTGACATTCTTATAGAAGATTACAATCCACAAAATCCTGTAGTTGATTCTATGCGAACTGCTCTTTTTGACAACCCTGATATAGACAAATCTATTTGGAATGAATTATCTATTTGGAACAGAAGTTTTTCAAAAAAATTTCATACTTCTTCCGTAAACATTACACCATCCAAAGCTCCATATAAATTCAAATATATTATGCAAAAAGATAAAAGTTCTCCAATTGCAATTATCTACCCTTCTATAGGAGAAGGTATTCAATCTCATCATTCCGTTGTTTTGGCAAAACTTTTTTATGATGAAGGTTATTCCGTAATTATTCAAGGAAGTCATTTTCAGTGGGAATTTGTAAAAAGCATGCCAAACGGCTATGCTCCGGGACTTCCATTAAAAGATGTTGAATATATAAAAGACGTAACATCAAAAATCATAAGCAATCTTGAAAACAAATATAATTGCAAATTTCAAGATAAAACAATTATAGGAACATCTTTTGGAGCATTAACAACATTATTTCTTGCCGACCAAGAATACCATAACAACACTTTGAACATAACAAAATATATTTCAATTTGTCCGCCAATTGAACTCATTTATGCTATGGAACAAGTTGACAAAAATGGTGAAGAATGGGCGAAAAATAACGATAACTTGAAACAAAAAGTTGCTAAAACAGCAGCAAAAGTTGTTCAATTATCCGATATCAAAGACGAAACTCCTGATATAAAAATAAACAAACTTCCATTCTCGGAAGAAGAAGGAAAACTTATAACAGGTTTTATTATGCACCAAAAACTTTCGGATTTAATATTTACAATCGAAAATACACCTAAAAATAAACAAACAGACATTTACAATCAAATAAATAACATGAATTATAAAGATTACGTAGATAAATATTTTTTAAGTAATAAAGATATTTCTATTGACGATTTCAGAGAACAAACAAGCCTTTTATCTTTGGCAGACTTCTTCCAAAATAATACAAACTACAAAATTTATCATTCACTTGACGATTATTTGACCAACCAATCTCAATTAAAAAAACTAAAACTTTGCACTGGTAAAAAAACTACTTTATTAAACCACGGCGCACATTTGGGATTTTTGTACACACAAGAATTTTTAGACGATTTGAAAAAGGAAATTAAACTAAACAACAAAACTGCATTTAATAAATAACAGATTAAATATGCAATTTTAGCCAATTCAACAATTTTTCAAAATAGAAATCTGTATTATCTAAAATATCTAAAGAATTCCAGTTTAAAATTACAAGCAAAATTTCTTTATCCTCACCATCCAATAAATAAACCAATTCTTTTTTAGTATCTACATAGTTATTAGATCTAAGATAATAAAGTATCTGTAAAATATAAAAAGCACTCTTGTAACCTTGATAAAGTACTTCTATATCTCTATTTTCATATAAATACCCATGGCATAATTGATGATACAAATTTGCAGAATTAATTTTTATTGCATCAAATATGTCCTCTCGTTTCAGAGGAGGAATAAAATTTAATAAATTTCCTTGCAAAGGCAAAGTATCATTCAACAGGTGAAATAATTCAAATTTCGGCCAATTATATATTTCATCTTCGCCACAAATAAATCCACATGCTTTTTCATAAAAAGGCATTGAATGAATAATTTTTTTATATTCAGTCAAATCTTCAAAAGTTAATTTATCAAGGATAACAACTAAATCAACATCACTATCTTCTGTAGCTTCTCCTCGTTTATAACTTCCTTGAAGCCCTACAAATTTTATACGAGTATCAAATTCTTCAAATAACTTGCTCGTAAATTCCTGTAACCAAAATTCAACATCAAAATCCATAAAAAGATTATATCTATTTTTTACAAAAATTTCAATAGTTTTTCTCGTAATAACTTTTCATAAAATACCTTATTATATTATTACCTTTTATTCTTCGTCACTCTGAACTTGATTCAGAGTCTATCAATTCCAATAAATTATACACAAATATGCAAACATATTTACAAGCATAATTTTTTGTTATAATACTTTTCAGAAAGTCTGAAATTATGAAAAACAAGACAAAAGGAATACTCAACGGAGTTATAGCTTCTACAAGTTATGGCATGAACCCTTTATTTGGATTACCCCTTTATGCTCAAGGAATTGGAGTAAATTCTGTTTTATTTTACAGGTATTTTTTTGCTGTACTAATTTATTTTATATGGCTAAAATGCTTTAAAAAAGTTTCTTTAAAAATTTCAAAACAAGAACTTATTCCTCTTTTCTTTTTAGGAATATTTTTTTCGTTATCATCACTCACATTATTTGATGCCTTTCATTATATAGAAGCCGGAATTGCCTGTACAATTTTGTTTATATATCCGGTAATCGTTGCAATTATAATGACAATCTTTTTTAAAGAAAAAATAACAAAAACAGTTATAACAGCAATTCTTTTAACATCATTTGGGATTTTTCTTTTGTATAATGGCAAAAACGGCATGACATTAAACATAAAAGGAATACTGATAGTACTTTCATCCGCACTTTTATATGCCCTCTATATAGTCGGAGTTAAGACAATCAAATCCATAAAAAATATGGATAGCGCAAGATTAAGCTTCTATGTAATGTTATTCGGATTATTGATTTATGTAATAAATTTAAAATTTTGTACTGAATTACAAATCTTACCTAAAGCAACATCTTGGTTATTGGCAATCGGTTTAGCACTATTCCCTACAATAATCTCTCTTGAAACGATTACAATCGCAATTCAACTCATAGGTTCAACAAATACTGCAATACTTGGGGCATTAGAGCCACTAACTGCAATATTTTTTGGAATTTTATTCTTCAAAGAACAATTAACCATTAGAATTTCTATTGGCGTAATCCTTATTTTATTCGGTGTATTCATGATAATTTCGAGAAAAATGAAGATTGACAAAACATAAACAAATACCTATCATAGAGTTATGAAAAAATTTGGAATTTTAATGGCTTTATTTATGTTGTCATGTAACTTATTTGGAACACCTGTCTTTGCAGAACCAGTCCATCTTCCTCAAATCGAAAACAATACATATTCCTCTCAACAATATGAATACCCGCAATCATTTGTATATAATTGCATTTTTCTAAACAGATATTTACGCATATTTAAGGATATTCAGCAAAAAAATGGTTATGTATGGTTGAATGCCTACAAAACTAATGTTATTACAGGCAATAATGTTGATTTATGGAGGGCAAAAGTTGATTGTCGGAACCAACTTATAGGAATTAAAAAATCTTACGCAGGCAATTATGAATATATAAAATCGTTCAAAACACCAGTTTTAACAGATTTTGATGTAAAAATGCAAGATATAAATAAAAATAACGATTACAAATCTATTTACGATTACGTTTGCAAATACTAAAAACTTATGATTAGAAAAATAAATAAAACAGATAAAGATTTTTATATTAATTCAGTTAAAACATTCTACAGCTCAGATGCCGTTTTACACAATATTCCAGTAGAATATATAACCAAAACTTTTGACGAATTAATGAAATCAGAAACTTATGTACAGTGTTACATTTTCGAGGAAGAAGGGAAAAGAGTCGGGTATGCTCTTTTACTAAAAACATATTCTCAAGAAGCAGGTGGAGAAGTTTTGTGGATTGATGAAATTTATATATTACCTGAATTTCGTTCAAAAGGTATAGGAAGTAAGTTTTTCAAATTTTTAAAAGAAAACACAAATGCAGCAAGGCTTCGTCTGGAATTTTGTCCAAGCAATAAAAAAGCTATAGAAGTTTATAAACGCCAAGGTTTTCAACCACTTGCATACGAGCAAATGATTTATGATAAATAGAATTTAATATTAATTATAATCTATTAATTTATAACATCACGAATATAATATTTTAATACATCTAAACGCAACTAATTAATTTTTAGGTAAAATATATTCACAGTCAATTATTTTTAATTCTTTATCAAATGATACTAATTTTAACTGAGAATTTCTCGGTAACACAATTTCACTAACCGATGGGTACAAGCCTTTTGTTCCTTTTGGCAGCAATATTCTTAGAATAAAAGAGTTTTCTTTTTCTGCATAATATCTAAACTCACTCGTTGTTAAATTTGTACCAGTCGACATATACCCCTTATCTGTTACAAGTTTATTATTACACAAATCTGATATAAATTGTTCTGCCGCTGAACCGTCTATTGCCCTATAAACAACACTTTCTTTTTTTAAAGGTTTAGCTTTTTCTATAAGTTTATCTATTTGAGCAATTTTTTCCAAAACATTTTTGTTGTTCAATTCATTTCTTAATACTTCATTATAAGGAAGTGAGTCTTGTAAATATGGTTTTACTATGTTTCTTAATTCATTATCTGTATATTTCTCACATTGTTTTTGCATAAATTCATTATCAACATCTTTTGTTCCAATTTCTTTTAATTTTCTTACTCTTTTTCTAAAAAAAGGGCTTAAGAAACTATCATCCAAACTTATTGACGTGTGTTTTTTCGATTTTAATACAAAAAATGCAATCACTGAAGCAGTAGTAATGCCCGCAAAAATCAATAAACGCTTTAAATTTTTTGATTTTTCTTCCGAATTCTTAGTTGATGTATCAGGTTTATCTTGCTTTTGTCCAGTAAAAACATCTGCAGTGTGCTCTTTTTTATAAATAGAGTTAATATTAATAATTTCTTTATTAGTAATATTTTCCTGATTTCTATGAAAATTTATATTCAAATTTTGATTAACACAATTTAACTTCATAAGTGGTTCCCATTCAGATATAAATCATCTAAAAAATATTTTTGCGTTATTTACTAATAAATTAATGAATATAATACATATAATATAAAAACTCTTTGTGCACACTTCTCCTAATATTCTCCCAAGCTTCACACAATTCTTTATCGCTCTCTTTTGCATTAAATTGGGATTCGTCAAAATCCTGATTATATTCTAACGGCTTTCGTTTTTGCATTTTAGCAATTGCAAGCTCATGTTCTTGCTTATGATGCAAAACTGCTTTTTTGTAAAACTTTTTTGCACCAACAAAATCATAATACTTGTTGACTCGTTGAATTCTCATACAAACCTCATAATAAAAAAAGAGAGGTTTTAAAAAACCTCTCTTAATTGGCTGGGGTGGAAGGACTCGAACCTCCGAAATGGCGGTACCAAAAACCGCTGCCTTACCACTTGGCGACACCCCAATACTGGGTACTTCTTTATTATATATACTAAAATTTTATTGTCAATAATCTATTCAATTTCTTTGAAAAAATCTTGAATTTCTACACGCAAAATTTTTGATAACTTAAAAATAACCAAAGCACTAGGAATAATAACTCCTCGCTCCAATTTTCCAACATAGTTTACACTCATATCAAGAAGTTCTGCTAATTCGTCTTGCGTATAATGTCTCCGCAATCTTTCTGCTCTGATATTTGCACCTAAAATGTAACCAAAATCGTTTTTCATATAATAATTTTATATTATTGACAAAGACCTTCAAAGAGACTATACTAATTACAATCTTTACTATAGTAAAGATTTAATATATTATTATACATTATTAGGAGAAATTTAATGAAAAAAGCTTTTACTCTTGCAGAAACTTTAATTACAATAGGTATTATAGGAGTTGTTGCTGCATTAACGCTACCTACATTAATTCAAAATCACAAAAATCGAGAAGTAGAAACTAAACTTGCCAAATTTTATTCGACCGTAAATCAGGCAATTACAATGGCAGAAGCCAATTATGGTGACAAAATATATTGGTATAAAGATGGAAATGATAAAACTAAACGCCATGAATGGTTCAAAACATATTTTTTCCCATATATGAAAATAGTAAAATATGAACAAGTTTCAGGCGGTACAAGTGGAATAATGGTATATTATCTTGAAGATGGAAGCGCTTTTTCAAGTATAAATGGCGGTAATATAAATCGAGATTGGTTATATTGGCCTAATGGACCGGAAAAATGTCCAAATAATGATGCCTACACCGGAATTTGTAGATTTTGGTTTTATTTCTGTCCGGATAGTTCAGATTTATCAAACAAAGACAAAGGAATTGAACCTTGGACAGTAGGGAATACACCTGAAGAATATCTTGAAGACTGTAAAAATTCTAAATTTCGATATGCCTGTGCTGCCGTAATCCAAGCAAATGGTTGGAAAATCCCTAAAAATTATCCATATAAAGTTAGATAGATATAAACGGACTTTTTTCTTTTGCCCTTACAACTTCAACATCATTGTTTAATAATTTTTCGAAAACATCTAAAATCATTATTTCACTTTCAAAATGTCCAATATCAAAAACAACAATCGGACTATCCAATGCTGTATGAAACTTCAAATCTCCTGTAACAAGAGCATCTGCACCGTTTTCATAAGCTTCTTGAATAAATTCGGCTCCACTTCCGGCACAAAATGCAATTTTATTAAGCGTTTCTTTGCCATAATTGTTTATGTAACGTAAATTAGGAGAAATTGTTTTTAATTTGTTAATAAAATCTTTTATTGATATTTTATAATTAATATATCTGACAAACCCTTCACTCGCATCTATAACTTTACTTTGCTCTGGCAACTGTTCCCTCTCACTATTAGGGCTATGAAAAATATTTTTAATCAACGTATCTGTCGTACCGCCTTGAGTTCTGTCCATATTTGTATGTGCACAATAGATATCAAGCGTCTGATCCTTATTTGTTGCACTTATTTGAACATACTTCAACGGAACAGTAAACAACGGATGATGAGAAATAATCATGTCACAATTCTTTTCTCTAGCTTGTTTTACAATATTATCAGTCACTGTTAAACAGAGCATAACTTTTTGAACATCAACTTTATTCGTTTCTACTAACCAACCGGAGCAATCCCATTTTTCAGCAAGTTCCGGCGGTGCATATTTTTCTATTCTTTCTATTATTTTGTACTTATTCATTAAAAAATTTCACTCTCCCAAATTCTTAAACACTCGCGTTAACTAGTGAATGACTATAACTTTCCTCATTTAGAACGAGGTATTAAATATTTTATAAGTCAATATAATTAAATATTTCTTTTGCAATTGTTTTTTTATCGGCTTTTTCAAGTTTTTTCATTCCACCATTTTTATCCAATATTGTAACCTCATTAAAATCACTTGAAAATCCTATATCTTTTCTGGAAATATCATTTGCAATTAAGTAATCACAGCCTTTTTTATTAATCTTTTCTTTAGCATTTTCTAACAAGTTTTCTGACTCAGCGCAAAAGCCGACTATCAAAGGTTGCGCCTCACTTGCATTTGCTAAATGTTTTTTCAAACATAATTCTTTCAAAATATCCGGATTTTTAACAAGAGTTAGAGTAATTTCATCATCAGAAGTTTTTTTCATTTTTTGCGTTGCACGCTCTTTTACTCTATAATCAGCAACCGCAGCTGCCATAATTATACAATTTGCAGACTCAAACTCTTTCTCAACAGCGTCTTTCATATCCTGAGCGGATTTTACTTTTATAACATTATACTTTCTTTCAACATCACAAGTTGTAATCAAAGTCACATCTGCTCCAAGATTTTTTGCAGTATCCGCAAGCGCCAACCCCATCTTTCCTGATGAATAGTTTGAAATATATCTAACCGGATCAATTTCCTCAATTGTACCTCCGGAAGTTATAACAACTTTTTTACCTGTCAACTTTTTACAATTTAATATTTCTACAGTTTTATCAAAAATTTTATCTAATGAACAAAGTCTACCTTTCCCTTCGTAACCACAAGCTAAATAACCGCTTTCCGGTTCTAAAATTTCAACATTTAATTTATTTAAATTCTGTTGAACAATAGGGTTTTCCCACATATTGCAATTCATGGCAGGAGCTATAATAATAGGTTTTGTAAACGCACAAGCAATAGACGTTAAAAGGTTATCACAAATACCTGTTGCAATTTTGGAAATTGTATTTGCAGTCGCAGGGGCAATAACCATTATATCTGCTCTGTCTGCATAAGAAATATGTTCCGGATTATATTTTTCAACATTAAATTCTTCTACAGCAACAGGATTTTTACTCAAATTTTCAAGTGTTAATTTGGTCACAAAATTCAATGCATTATGAGTACAAACAACTAACACTTCGGCATTTGCACGCTTATACATACGAATAAGCTCACATATTTTATATGCAGCAATTCCTCCTGTTATGCCAATAAGAACTGTTTTTCCGCTAAGCATTTTTATGCTCCTTTTCAACAATTCCTTTTAATTCGGAAATTGCACGTTGCAAATCATCATTAACTATTTTGTAGTCAAAAACTTCTGCTCTATCAAGTTCTTTCTTTACTTCATTCATACGTTTTTGAATTGTTGCTTCATCCTCGGTATGACGTCCTCTTAGTCTATTTTCCAAAGCTTCAAGTGACGGTGGACAAATAAATATCAAGACAGCTTCCGGCATTTGTTTTTTTACCTGAAGTGCACCTTTGGTATCAATCTCCAAAATAACATTTTTACCTTCATTCAAGCATTTTTCAATAAATTTTTTCTTGGTGCCATACCTATTGCCGGCAAATTCCGCCCATTCCAAAAATTTTTCATCATCAATACATTGTTGAAATTCTTCTTTTGTCAAAAAGAAATAATTTATTCCGTCAATTTCACCTTCTCTTGGCATTCTGGTTGTACAAGAAACGGACAACATAAATTCCGGATTTTTTTCTAAAAAACCTTTTAAAACAGTGCCTTTCCCGACACCTGACGAACCTGATATTACAAATAATTTTTTATTCATAGAAACATTATACAATGAACAAAATTTTCTGTACTAAAAAAGAACGGTTTTAAAAACCGTTCTTTTTTTAGAGTTGTCTCACTCCGTCACTTTGAAATACCCTCAGCCATATGCCACACAGTCTCACAAGGTTAAATTTATTTCACCTGTTAGAACTAGTGTCCCCAATGGAGCGAGGTGGGAAGGTGTCGGTTACACTTTTTTAGCATCTTTTTTGTATTCATCAATCGCAAGTATAGAACAAATGATTAAACAAATTACACCTGAAGCTAACCAGAAATAAATTGCGCCATCCCAGTTTTGATTACCGTTAGAGCCTAATTTATCAACAAGATAACCTGTACCTGTTGCAGATAAAAATGCACCGATGTAACCAAAAGTTCCTGTAAAACCAGATGCTGCAGATGCAACTTTTTTAGAACTGCTTTCTACGGCACAAAGTCCGCCAATCATCATTTGTGGTCCGTAAGTAAATGCACCTAACAAACCAATAATAACATAATTCAAGTTTGCAATTGTGTTAAATTTCAATGCAATAATTGCAAAAATTACTCCGATTAAATAGATTAAATTAACAGGAGCTCTTTTGCCTTTAAATAATTTATCAGAAATCAAACCTGCGCAAACAGTACCACAAATACCAACTAACGGTAATGAAGCAATCATGTTTGTTGCATCTTGAAGCTCAATATTTTTAGCATTTTTCAAATACATAATCATCCAATCCTCTGCGCCAAATCTGATTATGTAAACGAAAACATAAGCGATTGCAAGTAACCAAATTGTTTTATTGCATAATACATATTTTTTGAAAATTTGAACATAAGACATACTGTCTTCTTCTTTTTTATCAGTTGCAGAACATTCTTTAACAGGTTCTTCTCTATAAACCTCAACATCTGGCAAGCCTAAAGATTGAGGTCTGTCTCTAAGTCTTTCAAATAGCCACAATGCAGTAATTACTGCTAATGTACCCGGAACCAAGAAAGCTGCACGCCATCCAAAATGAGCGGCAATATGACCTGCTAAAATAAAACTTAAAAAAGTACCTGTTTGGTGAGAACAAGACCATAATGACCATTTTGTTCCACGTTCAGAGTTTGAATACCAATAAGTTAAACTTTTAGCAACAGCAGGAAAACCTGCAGATTGGAACCAACCGCTAACGCCCCACAAAAATGCTAATACCCATAATAGAACCATAGCAGTCATTTTTGGATTTAAGCCTAACATATTAACAAAATTTGGAGCAAGTGCAAATAAAATGTTTGCAAGAGCTGTCATTAACAATGCTGTCGGGAAAAATTTTCTAACATCAGAACCATCTGCCAATACACCATTGACAAACTTACCAATACCATAAGTTAAATACAATGAACTTCCCAACAAACCTAATTCAGTTGCCGAATAACCGAATTCATCCATAATCCCCGGTAATGCAACTGCAATATTCTTTTTACATAAATAAAATATTGTGTAACCGATAAAACACGCATAAAATATTCTCAATCTCCAATGAGAATACATATTTTTTACTTTTTCGGGGTCTTGAATTGTCTCCTTAATTGGAGGTTCTTTAAAAAATTGAGCAAATTTTCCTAACATATCCTTTTCCTATTTTCTATTTTCCTGCTTTTATAACTTGTATATTTCTTGTTTCATTAATTTCGTGGCGAGCCTCTTTGATTAATTCTCTTTTTTCTTCATCAAGTCTGCAACCACCAACCAATCTGTCAATAAAGCCTGTATTAAGTTTTACGGCTTTGTCAAAAGCTCCAACTTCTTCCAAAACATCTTTAATTTGGTGCAAATCATAGCCAAAAGACTGTTTTGAATTATAAACAAGAGTTTCACCCGTTTGAGAAATAATAGGTTCGCCCCCTTGTTCAAAATATAACTTAAATACAGATTTTAAATCCTGCAACTCAGATTGCAAAGTTGTAACAGTTTGTTGAATTCTTAAAAATCTTTCAAATAAATATTCAACATTGTCTAATTGTTTAACTTCCCAATCGTATTTTTGAAAATATAATTTTTTCAATTTCGGATAAGCCAAAGCCAATCCCATTGTATCAGCCATAGCTCTATGATGATTTTTTAATTCAACATGGAATTTTTCCGTCAAAGTATCCAATCCATGTGAAAATAAATCCGGATAAACTTCTTTGAACATTTGTTGAGAGTCAATTCTCGGATTATTAAGTTCTTTTCCAGTCGTTCTCAAACTTGCTTCATTCAAAAATGAATAATCAAAAATACAATTATGAGCAACAATCGGATATTCACCAATAAATTCCAAAATTTTTGGCATCGCTTCTGCTTCTGTAGGAGCATCCGCAACCATATCAGGAGTAATTCCATGTATTGCAATACTTGATTTTCTAATATGCTGTTCCGGATTAATCAGAGTTTGAAATTCGTCTTTAATTTTTCCGTTTTCAAGTCGGACAGCCGCAAACTCAACCATCTTCTCTTTTGTATAATCTAATCCCGTCGTTTCCGTATCAAGAACAATTTCTATTACTTTTTTTCTTACCATATTCCTATCCTATAGAGTTCTGGTTAGATAATAGCACAAAAATAAATTATGTGGTAGGATTACAAGTGAGAAGTGAAAAGTGAAAGGTGAGAAGTTCATTTCGCTCGCTTTGCTCGGTAATTGATTTTGGTGCGAGGGCATCTGTAACGGTCTTTTCACGTTTCACATTTCACTTTTCACTTAAAAAAGGAGACAATCATGTCAAATGCAATAGAAATAAATGATGCAAATTTCGAACAAGAAGTTTTAAACTCTGAACAACCTGTAGTTGTTGATTTTTGGGCACCTTGGTGTGGTCCTTGCAGAAAGCTTAGTCCTGTTTTGGATGAAGTCGCTACAGAATTTTCAGGGAAAATCAAATTTGTAAAAATTAATACAGACGAAAATATTAAAACAGCGCAAGATTATGCAATAAGCGGTTTGCCAAGTCTTTTAG
>CAKUQA010000015.1 GCA_934675225.1 uncultured Candidatus Melainabacteria bacterium
GTACAAATTCGTTTTAAATTTAAGGGAAAGCCGGCAAAGATTTATTTATGTTTATTTGTCAAGAAGCAATTTATGTGCCGGCATAGAAATTTTTATATTTTATACCATTTTCAAAACAGTATTTATCTATTTCACTCGATACTTCATCAAAATATTTCGAATTCTTTTTGTTATAGATATCTTCATATATTGATTTGAAAATCGGATATTCTTCATTTATAAAATTGAACATCTTTGTCTTGAAACTAGTTCTCAAATTAAGCATATCAAACCAATATTCATCAGTATAATCTTTTGTCAGTTCTATTATTCTCTTGAAATCCGTAATCTCTGGAATAACAGGAGCCACAAAAACAACTGTCTTTAATCCATTTTCCTTTAAAATTTTTAATGTTTCAAGTCTTTCTTCCACACTATCCGCAAAAGGTTCTAATTTTTCTCTCATTTTTTCATCAACAGTGCTGAAAGATATTGCTATTTCTACATTTTGCATTTGTTTAAACAAATCAACATCTCTTAACACAAGTTTAAATTTTGTTACAACACTAATAAAAGCTTCTGACGGTACAAGTTGCTCCATTATTTTTCGTGTAATCTGATGTTTTGGCTCATACGGATTGTACGGATCAGTAACAGTACTAATCATTACTTTTTTATTACGAATTTTAAAAATATTAACCCGTTTTCTGGTTTGTTTTACATCAATAAATTCACCCCAAGCCTCAGAATGTTTACTAAAACCAACCATATAGGCAGCGTAACAATACAAACACTTAGCAGAACATCCAACATAAGGATTAATTACATAATCAAGGGTCGAAAGCTTTGTCTTATTTAAATAGTCTTTTACTCGTGTAATATCTTCCACTACCATAAAAAGATAATACGGGGATTAAAAATGATTGTCAATAAACCATTATTCTTATTCGTGAACGCATATATCTTTTTCAATAATTGTCGGAACAGTAGATGTAATAATGGTTTCTAGGTATTTATCATTATTTTTTTTAATATCTTCAGCAATCGTTTTAATTTGTTCATTATTAGTGAAGTAATGCTTCACAGCATACTTTACAACCATCATGCCTTTATTTGGATTTTTTTCAAATTTATATATATCATATTCGAAATATTTCTTAGCATTTTCACAACCATTAACAATAAAACTTATTGCAGCTTTATTTGATTTTTTATTTTCTATTAATTTTAACAACACACTGTTTTCAGTATTTTCAACAATTTTATCAAAATTTTCAACATATTTTATTGGATTGTTTTCATTTGGATAATAATATACACCAATCATTTTTGACCAATTTTCAACATTTTCAGTGTTTCTGAAATACTCATTCCCATATCCGTTTGTTTGTGGAGCTAAAGCACTATACTTCAACTTATAAACTTCATTATCAAAATGAATTTCCTCTGCCAAACAAGCCAAGTTTGGGAAAATTAGAGCCATAACTATTAATAAAAAATTTCTCATAAACTGATTTAAACATGTTAATGAGAAATTTTAATTGTACAAAGTGGTAATATTTTATTATTTGAGTTTATAATCCTTCATTTACTGTTGTAAAATCTTTTCCACCAACAGCTTTATAAATATTGACAGTAGAAATCAGATAATTAATCTTTCCATTAACTTCATCCTTTTCGGCAACCAGCAACCTTTCTCGATCTTTCATCAAATCAAGATTGGATTTTGCGCCAATATTAAATTTTTCATTAGCTAATTGGAATTTTTCATTTTCCAAATCATAGCGTTTAATACTTTCTTTATAGTTTAGTTCTCTTGTAATTGCACCACCAAGAGAATTATTTACCTCTTGAATTGAAGTCAGGATTGTTTTTTCATACATTTGTTGAGCTTTTTCAAGTTCTAATTTTTTGTATCTTAAAGTTGCCATCTTCAATCCACCAGTAAACAAATCAATAGACGGAGCAACTCCAATAAGAGATTTAAACGTATGATTTCCAAAAATATTACTCAAACGATATGCACTAAATCCTGCTTGGCCGTATAAAGTAAATTTTGGCAAAAAGTCACGACGAGCAACTTTTACATCAATGCCGATTTTTTGTACATAGTCCTCAGCCTTTAAATAATCAGGTCTGTATTGAATTACTTCTGCATTAATTCCATTCGGCAGAGGAATTAATGCAAGTTTTGAGTAATCCCCTCTTTTTACACAACTTAAATCCTTTTCTCTCAGACCGGTTAAAACACCGAGCTCTCTACCAACTATTATTCTTGTATCAATATATGTATTTAATTCTTCTTGCAACTGAGTCAAAAGTTGTTTTTCGTTCATCAAATCAACAACAGTACATAGACCGTTTTTATACTTTTTATCTTGAAGCGCAACAACTTCTGTTTGAATTTTAACCAATTCTTCTTGATTTTTAATCAATTTATCAAGTTTCACTAAATTGAAATAGTTTGCAGCAAGTGAAGATGTTAAATATATATAAGAAGCACGTTCGTTTTGCTTTACGATTTCTAATTGTTTTTTTATTGATTTTGTTTTTAAGTAATTTTCACCCCAAATATCTGCTTCATAACTTAATGTAACCGGTAAAAAGAAATTACTCTGAGAATAGTTTGGAATAGTAACATCACCGAATCTTATAACTGATGATGAAAAATCTCGAAAAACATCACCTTGAAAACCTGCCTGTGGCAATTGATTTGCAAAAGACATTTTAACAACTTGCTCAGCTTGTTTTACGTTTAAAGTAGCAATTTTCAAATCCTGATTATTTTCAAATGCCGTTGTCATATAATCTGTCAAAACAGGATCATTATATTTTTGCCACCAATCTAAATTTAAATATTCTATTCTATTATCAACATTTTTTTGTTTAGTTTTTGCTTGCGCTACAGAAAATGTACACAATAACAAAATTAGGGTTAAAAGTATTTTAAAATTTTTCATGCTTGCTATTTCCTTTTCTTGTGTTATCATAATAACACAAAGAAAAATCATGGACAAGATAGATTTATTTAAAAGTAGAATTGGGATGAAACTTGTACGTGTAGGTAAGATGGTACGTGCAATAGCAATCCAAAAATTTGTTAAAGCGAATTATGAAATTACCCCTGAACAGTTTACGGTTTTAGCTGCAATATTGGATCATGACGGACTTTATCAAAGGCAAATTGGAGCACTTACACTAAAAGACAGACCCAATATAACCAGAATTATAAATATACTGGAAGCTAAGGGACTTGTAACTCGCACTCCTGATGTTAATAAACGAAAAATATTCAAAATTAACATTACAGAAAAAGGAAAAGCGGAGTATGAAAATGCTTTACCGACTGTTCTTGAACATTGGCAAAACTCTGTTAACGGAGTAAGCGATGAAGAACTTAAAAGTTGCTTAAAAGTTTTAAACAAAATTAAAGAAAATTTAGAAGAAAAATTACATACACAAATATAAGAGGTGACTATTATGACTGAAAATAATAACAACGATCCTAAAAATCAAAAAAAACAAACTGCAAAAAATGATTTGCCCCCTGTAAATTCAGAAGAATTTGTAGAAGAAGCCAAAGAAAGACTTAAAACAAGAAAAGAACGCAAAAAGAAAAAACGTCCGGAATATAAAAAGAAACGTGTTGTTGTACCTATTATAACAGCAAGTATACTTATTATTACAGGTATTGCGTTAGCTATACATTCAACATTTTTCCAATCAACAGACGATGCTTTTGTTGAAGGCAGACTTGTTTCAATAGCTCCTCGTGTTCAAGGACCAGTTGTTAAACTTCTTGTTGATGATAATGATGTTGTTAAAGCCGGTCAACTTTTAGTTGAAATTGACCCTGCAGATTATGAAGTAAAACTTCATCAAGCAGAAGCTAAACTTGCAGAAGCTAAAGCTCAATTAAATGTAACAAAAAAACAAATAGACGAAGGCGATTCTAACGTTCAACAATCTTTTGAGGACGAAAATTCCACAAAATCAAAATTAGATTTTGCAACCAAAGATCACAAACGTTATACAGACATGTATAAATCTGGAATTGTTTCAAAACAAGATTATGATAACAGTTCAACACATTACACTGTTGCACAGGCAAACCATAAAGCCGCAACAGAAAAAACTAAAGCGATGAAATCAGCTCTTGAAGGACATCAAGCAAAAGCAGAAGCTGTAGAAGCAGAAATTAAAAGACTTGAAGCCGAAGTTGAACAAGCAAAACTGAACCTTTCATATACAAAGATTTATGCACCTCAAAGCGGCATGGTTTCTGCAAGAAGTGTAGAAATGGGTAATTATGTTCAAACAGGACAACCTTTAATGGAAATTGTACCGGAACATGTTTGGATAGTTGCAAACTTTAAAGAAATCCAACTTACACACATGAAAAAAGGACAACCGGTTTCTATAAAAATTGACACATACCCAGGAAAAAGATTTAAAGGTCATGTTGACAGTATTCAACGTTCTACCGGTGCAAAATCAAGTCTTTTCCCTCCGGAAAATGCAGTTGGAAGTTATGTAAAAATTGTACAACGTGTTCCTGTAAAAATTGTTTTTGATGAAGATATTAAAGACTACAACATTGTACCTGGAATGTCTGTTGTACCAAAAGTTAAAGTTAAATAATGAGTGGTGAATTGTGAATAGTGAATTGACCAATACTGAAAATATAGAAGAAACAGCTGTTGTAAAAAAACAAGTAAATCCATACATTCAAGCTATGGTAATTCTGTTACCGTCAATTTTAGCACTTGTTGCTTCTTCTGCCACAAATGTTTGCCAACCAAATATTGCAGGATATTTTGGAGCTACGCAATATGAAGCAAACTCCGTTATTACAAGTTATATTATTGCAAACGGAATTATGTTACCAACAACCGGTTATCTTGCAAAACTTTTCGGGAAAAAACAATTTTTCTTATATTGTATAATTGTTTTTTGTATCGGAGCAGGCTTATGTTTACTTGCAAAAGACTTACACATGCTAATTATGGCAAGAATTTTCCAAGGTATTGGCGGAGGTTGTATTCTTCCTCTTTGTCAAGCTATGCTTTTGGACATATTTCCGGATAAAAAAGGTTTTGCGATGGCACTATACGGGGTTGCAGCCATGTTTGCTCCTCTTGCCGGCCCGTTTTTTGGAGGTTATTTAACAGACAACTGGTCTTGGCAGTGGGTATTTATTGTTAATATTCCATTATGCCTTATTTCTATTGCTTTGATTAAATTTTTAATACCTAAAGACGAACCCGTCAAAGAAAAATATAATAAAAGATTTGATATAATCGGATTTGCAGGAATTGCAATTGCGATGGGATGTATGCAGATCGTTCTTGATAAAGGAGAACAATTTAACTGGTTTGACACTCCATGGATTTGTTGGGTAACAGGTATTTCAATATTCTCATTTATTTTCTTTTATGTTTGGGAATTGGAATACAAATATCCGATAATTGATATTAGAGTATTCAAAGACAAGAACTTTTTATACGGAACTTCCATCAGTTCAATAATTAATATCCTATTGTACAGTACATTACTTTTAGTTCCGTTATTTTCTCAAAGTTTAATCGGTTACAGTCCATCAGCTTCAGGTTTGTTAATGCTACCAAGAGCTATGGTTTGTTTGTTCGGATTACTAATTATGGGAGAAATTGCAAAACTCATTGAAAACAGATTACTTACCGCAATTGGTTTTATAATTATGGCTATTGCCTGCTTTATGTTATCTTGCTTAAACACAACCTCCTCAATGCATAGCATAATTATACCAAACTTAATACTATGCTTCGGAGTTTCAGTTGCATTTGTACCTATTTCAGCATTATCATTTTTAACTTTACCATCTAATAAAACAGCTGATGCAGCAGGTTTACACGCTTTATTTAAAAACATTGTAACCGCAATATCAACTTCTGCAGCTTCAACATTTATTGCAAGAGGCGGACAAGTTTATCAAAGCAACTTAGTAGAACATCTTGCATGGCATAACCCAATGTATAGAGTTCATTTAAATGCACTACAACACAAATTTATGATGATGTACCCATCTGTTATTGCCCAAAGAAAAGCAAGCGGAATTCTTTATAAACAATTAATTCTTCAATCTAAACTTGGAGCTTTTTATGATGCATTTTTATGGTTAGCATTATTGGCGATAGTTGCAATCCCATTTTTATTGTTATTGAAAACAAAAACAAGACGAGTAAAAGCCGGATAAAATATAATATAATAAAAAAGCCCTCAAAAGAGGGCTTTTTTAATGTAAAAATCTTAAATAAATATAAACGGAACTTATTGCCAATGAAATAATCATTGTAATTACGCCATATTTCAGGAACTTCATAAATGGTATAGGATACCCGTTATGAGCAGATGTTTCAGAAACAATAACATTTGCAGCTGCTCCTATAATAGTCATATTTCCTCCTAAACAAGCTCCTAATGATAAACACCACCACAATGGATAAGTATATTCTCCACCCATTGTTTTTTGAATTTCCAACAGCATAGGTGTCATTGTTGCTGTATAAGGAATGTTATCAATTACACCGGAAATAAACCCTGATGCCCATAAAATTATCATAGCTGTAGCCTGTTGAGAACCTTTTGTTACTGCTAAAATCCATTTTGCCATTAAAGCAATTCCACCTGTTGCTTCCAGCCCTCCAATAATGATAAATAAACCAATAAAGAAGAAAATAGTATTCCACTCAACATCACACAAAATATCTTTTGGTTTTTCAAATAATAATAAGAAACTCGCTCCTAACATGGCTGTAACACAAGTTTCGATATGGGTAACATCATGCAATACAAACCCCAAAATAACTAATACCAAAACAATTCCACTCCTTATCATTAGCGGAAAATCCGTAATTGTATTAGAATTATCCAAATTTGCAACTGCTTCCATTTTTTCAGGTGCTGCTTTTAGAGATTTTCTAAAAATAAAAATCATCAACAAAACAACAATCGCTAAAATTACTGCCACAACTAATGTTAATTCATTTAAGAAATCCATAAAAGAAAGTCCTGCAGCACTACCTATAATTATATTTGGAGGGTCTCCAATTAATGTTGCAGTTCCACCAATATTTGATGCAAAAATTTCAGTAATCAAAAACGGTAAAGGGTTTATATCCAATTGTTTCGCAATAAAGAAAGTAACAGGCATAATTAAAATTACGGTAGTTACATTATCTAAAAAAGCAGATGTAACCGCCGTAAATATACCCAATGTAAGTAAAACTAGTTTTGGATGTCCTTTAGTAAACCTTAACAATTCATTTGCTATCCAATTGAACATTCCACTACGAGTCGCAATACTAACAATAATCATCATTGATACAAGTAAGAAAATTACATTAAAATCAACATAGTTGATAAAATAATTAGAATTTATTACTCCATCAATAACTTTTGTCTGACTGACTAATCCCAAAATAATAGTTATTGCAGCTCCCAATAGAGCAATTGTAACTTTAGGAATTTTTTCAAGTGCAATAAAAATGTAAGCTACAAGTAATATTGAAGCAGAAACAACAATACCATGAGCCTGAACCAAACATTGTAAATGCTCTAACATATAATTCTCCTTTATTTTTCCATGCGCAAATTATAACACACGATAAAAAAAGTGCAAAATATTAAAATTTACTCAGGTAAAATATAATCACAATTTAATATTCTTCTTGGAAAATCCCAACCGGTAATTTTGAATTCAGAATCAGAAGGCAATATGAATGTTGAATTTTGTCCTCTATCAGATTCAACTTGAGCTAATCTTCTGCAATCTAAACCTTTTGTACCTTTAGGTAAACGAATACGCATTATATAACCGCTATTTCTTAACGGATCAGCCAAAAGTAATGGATCAACAGATGCTAATTCTGTATCGTAAGTTCTGGATGTTGAAACAAAGCCTTTATCAATGATTGTATCACCTACATCCAAATCATCCTCTACAAAACTCAATGTTTTATTATGACCGGTCAATTCTTGAGTTCTAACCCCTCTTAAGACAAACACATCTTCTTCCAATGGAATTGCTTCATCAATTAAGCGATTTAAACGAGTAACTTCATCAACATTTGATAAGTTTTCACCATTTCTGAGCGGAATATTGTATTTATCATAATCTTGCATAAATTTAAGAACAGCATCAACATCTTCAGGCGCCATTTCTCTTAAATCTGCCGGAATTTTTTTATCTGACAAGAACATAACATTTTTCATTCTAAAATCAAGATAAGAATTAAAGTCACATTTTGGATTATTATACAAACCTATTTGACTTTTGAAAGCTTCTTGAGGAGGTTCTTTCCCATCTCTAAATGCCTTGAAGAATGCAGTTATCTTCTTTCTCAAATTATCTTCTGTTTCTCTGGCAATCGGCTCAAATTCTAATTTCATTCCGCTATCATAAACTTCTTCATTATTAGGATGAGTAGCTGGAACAGTTGGATTTTTAGAAGTATTTTCCACAATAGTAGATACGTTTTTTCTTCCACGTGCAATTAGTATTCCTGCAATTGCAACACTTGCCACAGCTGCAGCTCCTAACAAAAACTTTTGCTCATGGAATAGTGAATTCTTTTCTTTTGGTGCAACTGCCTGCTCCTTGGTCTCTTGTTTTTTGTGAGAAGAAACCACTGATTGTGCAATTATTCTGTTATTATACATCCCCACACTTTGCATGCTCATACTGATACAAAAACCCTAAAAAAATTTTTTTGCGCTTTTATTAAACAAATTCTATATTATTTAAAGAAAAATCAGAAATTAAAGAATTTAAATCCACAATTCCGTTTTTAAAACTAAGCTTTCCTGAAGGATATTTTTGAAAATGATAAACAGAGGCTAATGTTGCAAACTTCAATGCTTCAAATGTTTCTAAACAAGACAAGTCTACAGTTACATATCTGCAATTATTTTTATTAATAAATAATTTAAAATCTTCTAATTTGTTATCTTTATCGAATTTAAAACTGTATTCTTTCTTCATACTCAAAAAGTCGACTTTTTTTTACAAAAATTAAATATTTATGCACAATTTAATACATTTATATGATATTTATTATATAATTTTATCGGGGAGAATGAAAATGGAAACAACAATAATGGATACAAGTTCTATAAACAGTTTAGCAAAAAATGTTCTTGATATAGAAGCTCAGTCAATTCTTAGATTGAAAGATAACATCGGAGAAGAATTTGATAAGGCTATTGACATTTTATACGATTGCAAAGGCCGTGTAATCATTACCGGAATGGGCAAATCAGGGCTTATCGGAAGAAAAATTGCGGCAACATTAACATCTACCGGAACCCCATCATACTTTTTGCATCCGGCAGAAAGTACACACGGGGATTCAGGCATAATTACTCGAAATGATGTTGTAATCGCAATCTCAAATAGCGGAGAAACGCAAGAACTGTTAAACCTCCTTCCTTTAATTAAAAGATTTGGTGTAACAATGATTGGGATGACAGGAAATCAAAATTCAACCTTAGCACATTCATCAGACGTTACCCTTGATATCTCTGTAGAAAAAGAAGCTTGTCCTCTAAATAAAGCCCCAACGGCAAGTACAACCGCAACTCTTGCGATGGGAGATGCTTTAGCTGTATGTTTACTTGAAAAAAGAGGGTTCACGAAAGAAGATTTCTTGATTTTCCACCCATCCGGAGCTTTAGGAAAAGGCTTTACGTACAAAGTTGCAGATTTAATGCTTACTGAAACAGAAAAACTTCCGATTGCAAAAGAAAGCGATAGTTTTACAGACGTAATAGAATTAATTTCAGATAAAAAACTCGGAATGGCTATGATTGTTAACGAACAAGGAGTTTTAACCGGAGTTTTAACAGATGGAGATATAAGAAGAACTTTAATAAAATATCAAAATATTCGTCCACTTCTTGCAAAAGATGTTATGTCCAGCAACCCTAAACATATTTCTAAAAAAGATTATGGAGCAAGCGCATTGAATTTAATGGAAAAATTCTCGATTACTGCTCTTGCCGTTGTTGACGAAAACAATAAACCAATCGGAGTAATACATATTCATGACTTATTAAGAGCAGGAGTTGCATAGAATGAAAATCAGATTAGCAGCTTTTGATGTTGATGGTGTTATGACAGATGGAAGTATAACTTATGACGAAAACGGCATTGAATATAAAACATTCAATGCAAAAGACGGACATGGTATTGTTAGCCTTAACAATGCAGGAGTAATAACTGCAATAATTACAGGCAGAAAAAACGGTACTGTTGAACATCGCGCCAAAAATTTAAAAATCAAAGAACTTTTTCAAGGTTCAAAAAATAAAATTGCCGATTTAGAAACTATTATGCAAAAATATGGAATTTCGTTTGAAGAAGTTGCATATATGGGAGACGACATTCCGGATATTTGTATTTTAGAAAAAGTCGGACTAAAAGGTTGTCCAGCTGATGCTGTTGATGAAGTAAAAGCAATTGCAAACTTTGTATCAACAAAATGCGGAGGCAAAGGAGCAGTAAGAGAATTTTGTGATTACATATTAAAAAAGGGGATATAAAATGTTTGAAATTAAAACACAAGCGTTTTTTGCAGCAGCACACCATTTATTAAATTATGACGGTGAATGCGAAAATCAACATGGACACAACTGGATGGTTGAAGTTTTTGTAAAAGGAGACACCTTAGATAAAAGTAATATATTAATTGATTATAAAGTATTAAAAAAAGAATTGAAATCCGTTCTTGATATGCTCGACCATAAAGATTTGAATGCTTTACCTGAGTTTAAAGGAGAAAGTCCATCAAGTGAAATGATTTCAATGTTTATTTATAACAAATTAAAAGAAAGAGTTGTTCAATTAAGTAAAGTTACTGTTTGGGAAACTCAAACTTCATGTTGCAGTTATTTTGAAGAAGATTAAGACAATAGTTTTTTATAAAGAGGGATAAAATGAATTTAATACAAGCAATATTAATGGGAATAGTACAAGGTTTAAGTGAATTTTTACCAATATCAAGTTCTGCACACCTTGTTTTTACTTCAAATTTTTACAAAGTAATGAAAAATATTCCTATAGTTCAGAGTTCAAATGAAGAAGTATTTTTCGATATCATGGTTCACCTTGGAACTCTTATTGCAGTGTTAATATTTTTCCGAAAAGATATTGTTAGAATATTAAAAGCCATGTGGCATGCTCTAAAAAATAAAGATTGGTCGGACAAAGAAGCAAAACTCGGATTATATATAATTGCAGGTACAATTATTACAATAGCATTAGCACTACCAATTAATGAAATTGCAGAAAAATTGGTTTATAAACCAGCAATTGTTGGCGGCTTATTATTTATCACCGGTTTTGCTCTTTTATACAGTGAATACAAATCTAAAAAAATCGAAGAAAAAACAGATAATGTTAATTTAAAAACATCTGTTTTAATTGGTTTGGCACAAGGCTTAGCCGCACTTCCCGGTTTTTCTCGTTCCGGTTGGACAATTGCAACAGGTTTATTTTGCGGTTTAGATAGAATTACAGCTGCAAGATATTCTTTCTTGTTAAGTATTCCAATTATATTAGGTGC
>CAKUQA010000016.1 GCA_934675225.1 uncultured Candidatus Melainabacteria bacterium
CAAAACCTTACACTTATGGTATTGGAGGTGCTGACGGTATTGATGCGGAAATTAATAACTCTGATTTTTGTAGAGCAGTTTTAAAAGCAGAAGAACAAATGAATACTGAAGAATTTGGATTTTTCAGACCTGCAAGTATTTGGGGGCATGACAGACCAGTAGCGATGGTAACAAGTTTGATTGCCGATGAATCAGCTAGAGGAAATGAAGCTTTTAATGGGGTCATTTCTCATCACACTTTACACAATCCGGGAAGAAATTATCAGGGTGTTACCGATAACCCATTTGCATTTGCTAGAATGATTTTTAGTAAAGAAGATATTGCCGCAATAAGCAAAGACCCTCAATATGAGTTATTACAAAACTTTAATGTTAGAGGATGGAATAATTTAACAGAAGTAGAAAAGAAATTTGTCACATCTGCTTTTGAGCCTTATATCGGCGTATTTAAAGATATGTTCGGCACATACAATATTACTAAAATTCCAATTCTTGCAACAAAATTAAATCCAGATAATTTCTCAACAGGTACTGTATCTCCTAACTTTGATAAAGAAATGAAATCTGCAAATATGGATGTTGCTGCCGCTATTGGAGGGGATTTGCGAGATGCCAAAACAGTAAGTCCATTGAACGGTTCAACTCCTGCAAATTTAGGTTTTGATGATAATACAAAAGATTTTGGTAGAGGTGGAAATACTTTATCTGCAGAAAAAAGCGGTTTTACACCTCTAAAATACAATGGAAATAACATTGATGAAATAATTGCAAATAGACAGAAAAACGCAAAATGGCTAACTGGAATTTTGGCTAAAGCTGAAAGTGAAGGGCAAGATGCTCTAAACCATGTATTCTTCAACGATTTACAAATTGAACAGGGAAGAAGTGTTTTTGGAAGTTTATCTGAATTCAAAGACGGTGATATGCTATTTATGGGTTGGGGTAGACCTGATGAACAAAAAGGATATCCTTATACATTTGAAGGATTTTTGAAATTCTTACAACGCGATGATGTTCCAAAAGAAACTAAATTAAAAACCAAATTAATCGTTGGAGCCGGAGATGCTCCTTGGTACAAAGATGCTAAGGATTTCAAGCTTATTCAAAAAGCTCTAAAAGAAATTCAAGAATTGGACGGAGGAGCATATAAACATAACGCTATGTATGTAGATGGTTTCTTCCCGAATAAATTAGTAGCTTGCGCAACTCATGGTATTTTTACATCCAGACGAGAAATGTGTGGTATTACTCCATTAGAAGCAAAAGCAGCAGGTGTTCCTTATATCGCTACAGCAACAG
The DNA here is from genome assembly GCA_934675225.1 of uncultured Candidatus Melainabacteria bacterium. GTDB lineage: Bacteria > Cyanobacteriota > Vampirovibrionia > Gastranaerophilales > Gastranaerophilaceae > Stercorousia. The sequence goes on from CAKUQA010000016.1 coordinate 1,300, forward strand.
GCGGAATGGTTGATTATACAAATGAAAGTAACGGTTGGAAAACTAAAACCGCTCCGGAAATGAATCCTGATTTTGACGGCTTGGATTGGAGTAATTCTCCTGACGAAATAGATAATACAAGAATTAACCGTGTCTCCGGAGAAGTTTCGGATTGCTTTAAAGAAGCAACAGAAGAATATGTTGAAAAACCTGACTCCTATGCAGCAAAAGCTAAGAAAAATATAGAAGAAAAACTTGATTGGCACAACAATGCAGAGTTTAACGGTGGTAAATCAGCGAACAAATCATATAAAGAAGATATCTGGCATGTAAGTGAAGGTTGGTCCGCAAGAAATAAAGGGAAAATGCGCAGACTGGTCGGAGCTGATTTAACTCAAATGACAGAAAAAGCTCAAGAAGTAGTTCAAACTGCCGTAGCTGCTGCAGAAGAAACAGCAGAATCAACAGTAAAAGATGCTTCTCAAAAAGTTAGAAATAAATGGACAAAAACAATTATAGGTTCAGGAGTTGCAATTGCAGCCTTAGGGACAGGTGCTTATATGTATGTAAAACATAGAGCTAAAGTTCCAGCTGCTGCAAATAAACCTTCTGAAACAGAAACTGATAAAAAACTTGCAGTAACTGCATAAAAATCAATTATTTTCAGTTAATATATCAATAAGTTCAAAAATTGCGATGAATCTGTTAATCAGTTCATCGTAATTTTTTTCTTTTAGTAATGATTTAAATATAAAACCAAATTGCATAGGTCGTTTTTGTCGTAATGCAATTAAAATCGTATTATTTTTATATGACATTTCAAAACCTTTTGCAACAAATAATTCTCCAAAAGATTTTATTTTATTCCAAAATTCTTTCGTTATGAAATTAATATTTTTATTTTTCTTTGCAAAAACATATACAAAATTGTTCATATCTTTTATATGAGGGTTGTATTGTTTAAAATGGTTATATTTTTTTTCGTTTTTTGAAAATATTATAACGTGATTATCTATAGAATTTTCCAGTTCTATTTGGATAATTGTACCCTTAAATAAATTAGGTTTGTTAATTCCCTTAACAGGTAACGTAAGTTGTGTGCTTGAAAATAAGATATTTGTGCCTTTGTATATTCCAAAATAGCTTGAAATATCCTCTTGCGTATCAAAATTTTTAAAAAGTTGGGAGTCTAATATTGTGTTTGTATTTTGGTTTTTAGGCCAATTTTTAAAGTTTGCAATAGGTGGAAGAAAAAGTGGAAATATTTCCTCAATAAGTTTTTTATGAAATTCTTTACCTGCAATTATTACGCTAATAATACCTCTAAGAATAAAAGCATACATAATAAAAAGAATAATTGGAAACAATAATAATATTGCTTTATTATAAAAAGCTACATATATTGCAGCAACAGCAAAAATTCCACCGATAAAAAAACAAAGAGAGGTTAAAAATATAACTTTCCAAACCATTCTTTTTCTGTATGCTTCATAAGGAATAATTGCCTGTTTTATATTTTCTCTAAAATATTTATAATAAATTTCTTTTTTATCTTCCATAAAATTTATTTTACCACAATTTAATAGAATTTTTGTGGTAAAATTTTATCAGATGTAGTAGAAAAAAAGAGGATTATAAAAATGTCAGGACACTCAAAATGGTCAACAATTAAACATAAAAAAGCAAAAGTAGATTCACAACGTGCAGTTGTATTCCAAAAGTATTCAAGAGAATTAATAGTATCTGCAAGATTAGGAGGACCTGATCCTGCCGGAAACTTTAGATTAAGAACTGCTATTGAAAAAGCAAAAGCTGCCGGATTGCCAAATGACAATATTAAACGTGCAATTGAAAAAGGTGCAGGTGCAGGAGCTGCAGACAATTACGAAGAATTGATTTATGAAGGTTACGCTGCAGGGGGTGTTGCCGTTGTTGTTGAAGCTATGACCGATAACAGAAACAGAACTGCAGGTGATATTAGAAGTTTCTTTACTAAATTCAATGGTAGTTTAGGCGCAACAGGTTGTGTCGGCTGGATGTTTGACCAACGTGGTGTAATTACGTTTAGTGAAGATAATACAGACTTTGAAAAATTATTTGAAGCAGCAATTTCATTAGATGCTTTGGACGTAACAGAAGAAGATGGAACATATAAAGTTTTAACATCTCCAGAAAACTTCCAAGCAGTAGTAGAAGGCTTAGAAGCTGCAGGTTTCCAAAGTGAATCTGCCGAACTTACAAGAATTCCTCAAAATACTGTAGAAGTTACTGACGAACAAACTGCTAAGTATGTAATGTTGTTGTTAGAAAAACTTGAAGAACATGATGACGTTCAAAACGTTTATGCAAACTTCGACATTCCTGATGAAATTTTGCAAAAATTGGATGTGTAATGCAAACACTTAAAGAAATAGAACAATTATCAATCAGATTAAATGATGCATATAATTCCTCCGGCATAATAAATGTTTTGGAGGAGTTTTTGCCGTCTGTAAATATATTTATTTATGACGGAACATCTGAAACACTTAGAAATTTTTCCAAAAGTTGGATTTCTATAGATGAGTTTTTAGAAAAAGAAAAATCAAAAAAATTATATTCGATTTTTGAAAAATTAAAAACTGACAAATTTGTATTAGATGGGAATGCGCTATATTATCCACTATTCCGCGGACAAAAACTAATAGGAATTATGGAATTTTTAAAGAAATTAGATAAAAATGCCTTAGATTTTTTAAATATTGCATCTTTCCTAATTTCTTTAAAAATTCAAAATGTTATTTTGCTTGATAGAATGCAAAAAAATATTGATTTTCATGATGCTATGAAAAATATTGCGAAAATTATCGAAACACAGTACGAAACAAGCTATATTATTCCAATAATTGGAGAAATGATTGATAAGTTTGTTTCAGACCATTTGATATATATTTTCTTGAAAAACAGATTGATTTGGCCTAAAGCCTGCAACGACGACAAAATATTTGAACTTATAAAATGTTTGAATAATAAATCAGAATATATTCTTACCCCTGATAAAAAAATAGGAGTATTCCCGTTAATAAGTGAGGGGAAACTATTAGGGAGCATTGTTACAAAAAGCACTGATAATGTTTTGAGTGAAAAAGAAATCAGTTATTTGGAGCAACTTACCAATCAAGCTGCAACAACAATCAGCAGAGCAAATGTTTATGCAGAAATATTAAAACATGCAACATTAGATGCTTTGACAGGTTTCAACAATCGCCGGCAATTAGAAGAACGTATAAAACAAGAAGTATCAAGCGCAAAAAGGCAAAAAAGAAATTTATGTGCAATTATGACTGATATTGATTTCTTTAAGAGCGTTAACGACACATACGGGCATGCTGCCGGTGATTTGGTTTTAAAAACTGTTTCAAGAGTTATCAAATTGCAGTTAAGAGATTATGATATTGCAGGACGATACGGAGGCGAGGAATTTTCAATAATTCTTCCTTATACAAAATTAACTGAAGCTAAAATGGTTGCAGAAAGATTGCGTAGAGCAGTTGAAAATACAAAAATTGATATTTCTAAAGTTAACAGTGATGTTCAAGAAAAAATTATTGGTGTTACAATAAGTCTTGGTATTACTGAATATGAAATCGGGGATGACGAAAAAACAATTCTTCAAAAAGCCGATAAAGCTTTATATAAAGCAAAAGAAAGTGGAAGGAACAGGTCTGAAGTTTATGAAAACATATAAACAAATTTGCCATAATCTTGATGAAACAAAAGAATTAGCTCAACGATTTGCAAAATTAATTACTAATGGTTGTTTTGTTAATTTATATGGAGAAATTGGAGCCGGTAAAACGGCATTTGTAAAACTCGTTGCGGATGCTTTGGATGTTAAAGAAAAAGTTACAAGTCCGAGTTTTGTTATTTTAAACGAATACCATACAGGTTCTATTCCTATATATCATTTTGACCTTTATAGATTGGAAAATGAAGGAATAAAAACAATTTATGACGAATTAAGAGAATATTCTGAAGGGAAACAAGTTACTTTTGTTGAATGGGCTGAATTTAACCAAAATGAAGCACCTTTTAATCATATTGAAATTAATGTTACATATAATGATGACGATTCCAGAACTTATGAATTTAAATCAGTTGGGCAAGACGAAATTATAGAAGGGTTACAAAAATGATTACACTTGCATTTGATACATGTTTAGATAAAATGTATGCTGTATTGAAAAAAGATGGCAAAATTCTTTCTTCCAAAATAGTTGAGAATAAAGACAACAAATATCATTCAGCATTTTTGATTTCTACATTACAAGAAATAATGTCTACCAATAATATCAAGCCGCAAGACATAAATTTGATTGCCGTAAACATCGGTCCCGGAAGTTTTACCGGAATTAGAGCATGTGTTACAGTTGCTCGTGTAATGGCTCAACAATTAAATTGTAAAGCCGTTGGAATTTCTTCTTTAGAAATTTTATCAAAAATTACAGATAATAAAAATCCGTTAGTAGCACTTGATGCTAGAAAAAACAGCGCTTATCTTTATTATGATGGAGAAATTAAAGGTGCTGTAAAATTGGAAGATGTTGAAGAAATTATAAAAAATGGAAATTATTCTGTAATTACCGATGACAAATTACAGCCTGTTTTAGGTGGTATTTCTTACCAAAATTCTACATACCAACTTGGTGAAATTCTTGCAGATATTGCCGAAAACAAAAATGCAGAGGGTAATTGGCGAAAACTTAAACCGTTATATATCCAACCACCTCCTGGAGTATAATATTTTTTTAAATGCTTTAAAATTTTTCAAAACGGGAATAATATACTTGAAGAATAATTAAGGCAAGTTATGGAGAAGAAAGTTTTAAAAACACAGAAATCGTCTTTTAAGGTTCCTGAAATTCCACTTACTCGGAAAGAGTTGAAAAATCTTTTGAATTACCATATTCCTTGTCTTTGTTGCGGAATGGAAATGCTTCATCCGGATATTTATATGGAACTTATGAAAAACAAACATCTTGGAGAAGCCGCAATTTTTGCCATACCTATTTTAGAACCGTTTGAAAAAATCATGCATCCTGTTGAACGACAAGTGTTTAATATGTTTAAGAGTATGGCTGTTAAATATCCGAATAAGAATTTTCAAGAATTATTATTGATGCGCAAAAGTGTTCACGAACTTGCATTAGTAAAAATACAAAGTGTTATATTTAATAAAATAAGTTTTTACAGACGAATATTACCTAAAAAAATGGCTCGTTCGTTGCGAAAACTTATGATAAAAACAAATGATATAATTTTTGATCCTGCCCCACATAAACCATTTTCAAGAAGAATTTTTATTCACAAAATAAAAAATATAGTTAAAGAGCTTGATAATGTAAAATTAAAAAATGAGATAATTGAAATAGCAAGAAGGCTACCGCGTTCAAGTGACGAAGTTTGTGCTTTTGTTGTAAAAAATGCGAGAAAACGTTCGGAGATAATTGCATTGAATTTAATTCACCCATCAGTCGGAACGTTTGAGCACTTGCTACCAAAATGTATGAAAGGGATGAATAATTCTTTGAATTTTGCATTAGAATGTTCTTATTGCAACAATTCTCATCATCATTATCCTATAGCGGAACAAATCGAAGAAAATCCGTTTATGCCACAAAATGCACAAATTCAAGCCAACAAATTAATTAGTTTATATAAAAAAGGTTTGTGCAAAAAAGAATATATTCAAAATCTTCAAAATACTTTACAGTGTCTATCAGATAACATAATTTGTCTTGATATTAATAAATTACAAACGTAACAGTTAGTTAACAAAATAGCAAAATTTTTCATTTAGGCGTATTGTGAATTTATGAAAGTTTTGCCTGTATCATATGGAATAAATAATTTTAATATTATAAAAAGCAACTCAAATTCAAGAGAAGTGTTTCGTAGAGTTATTTCCGCAAATACAAATACTACTGATAGTGTATCATTTGCCGGCTATAGACCACTAAGCTTTAAACAAATATCTACTATGTCTGAATTAAAATCATTAGCTAAAGGAGGACACCAGTGTTGTATTTGGTGTGGAGGTAGAATGTTTCATCCTGAAGAACTGGAAACATTTCAATATATAAGCAAAAGACTAGCAAAGAACAGTGAATTATTTTCTCGAGTTATGCTACATTTTCAAGATTACTTGCCTCCAGAATATGTAAAATTAATAAAAAAGATTTCAGCATATAGTGTTGCAACTCCAGAACAAAGTTTAAAATCAATATTGCAAAAAATGTTGCCAGAAGCACAATCAAAGTTGGAACGAAAACAATTTCTGATTTTTCATAAAATGAAAAATTTACGTCCTGAGCTACCTGAAGAAGCTCAAAAAGAATTTGATATATTATTGGAGAACAGCAAGTGTCGAGTTTTTGGAATTTCACATGTTGAAGAATTTAGTGCAAAAGAATTTTGCTACCAATTACACAACTTAGTAAAAAAACTACCGACTAATGTTCCTAAACAAAAAATAATCGAAACTGGTAGTATATTAACCCATCCTGCATTGAAAGAAAATTCTGCAATAAATATTCAACATTTTTTTGAAACTTTCTACAGACAATTAAAAATTAATCCTCGTTCAAATGGAAATTATATTTCGCCCAAAGATCCTTATTGGCGAAATAAGGCTAAATTATTAGTAATAAAATTAATAAATGAAATGGGAAAAGAAACTGGTAAAAGCGGAAAAAAAGAAATTGAAGAACTTTGTAATAGAGCTAGCAACATGGTTTTACAAAAACCTACTATTATCCCATTTAGCAACAAAGCTTTCGGATACAAATTAAATGAAATTCTTGAACGCGTTAACAATAAAAATTTACAAGAGAAATTTAATTCAATGGATTTTCCTTCTTCTACAAGCGACATGAACGCTTTTATTGTGAAAAATAAAAATATTTCAGAAGAAACTTGGATATATAAATTATTAAAAAGCTCCGAAGTTACTCTGGAACATATTGTTCCGATTTTAAGAAATACAACAATAAGCCAACTTCGAAAATCTAATAAACCTCATAATGTAGCTTCTCGCACACGCAAAGGTGAAAATAACTTAGGGAACTGGGCATTAGCCCATGCGTGGTGTAATGTTAAACACGGTAGTGAAAATATAAAAGGAGATAATTTCCCATTCAGTAAAGAAGCAGGTGTAAAATATTTCCAAACAATGATTGAAGATGCTAATAAAGGTCGTCTTGCCGGCGAAACAGTTATTCAAATGGCTAGAAATTACTTTTTTGAAACAGGTATTAAAATAAACTTAAAAGGTCTGAAATATTCGTCCGAATATTAACATTTGTAAAAATTCTGACTAAAATATTAAATTTTTTATTCCAAATAGCCGACTAAGTATATGTACTTAATGAGGGATAAATTAAAATGTCAGATACAGGTGCTTCTTTTAACAGACCATATAAACCTTTTGGAATGAATGTAAAAGTTCCGGATATTGGTGAAAAAACACTAAAACTTGCCGGCGGAACTTTAGAAAACATTGTTAAAAGTCCAACCGAACCTCTATTTAAATTTTTAGAGGAAAACGAAGAAGTTTTTACCGGAGATATAAATTATAAAATTAATAAAATGACCGCTGAAAGTTTTACAATCGGCTCTGCTATGCGTAGAGAGGATGAAAAAATGAACGGACTTCCTTCTACTTTTGATATGCATTTTTAGCCAATAACTTGAAATATTTTTATTTCCATACGATATTTATTTTATTATAAAACTATTATTGTGGTAAGTGTTTTTGCCAGTCAGCATCTAGATTTTTAATAAATCTATGAGCATCAATTACATCATCATAATTAATTGGTTCGGGACCTTCTTGAACCTCCAAAGGTTCATAGTTTTTTACGTCAAAATTGTTTATCCCTAAAAAAGCAACTCCGAAATTTTTGCCACAATGTTTACACTCTAATCCAACAACTGTCAAACCTTCTTCTTCCCTCTTGATTGTTATTGAATTTTCGTCAAAACTGTTCTTACAATGCGAACAACATAGATTTGAAAATAATTTTTCGATTTTCTTTTTCATAAAGTCCTCACTAATATTATAATAAAAATTTTATTAAAAAATGTTACATTTTTTGACAACATGGGAATAGTATAATTAAGATGAATTATGTCGTTTTAATTCGTTCAAGCTAACAGATAGGAGTGTTATCATGGAAGCTATTAACTTAATTCTATTCGGATTTATTGTTTACACTGCATTAATTGTAGTACCTAGCATCTGGGAAGAATTAACTACAGAAAGCTAAATCCTTTCAAAACTAAAGACGTAGCAACTGCAAGAGAGTTCCCTTTTTCGCAAAGAAAATCGACGGATGATGAGGTGTGTGATTTTTTAAAAGTGTACGAAATACGTTAATTAACTTTAACGTTTATCTTGGCATGCGAAAACAACCTTCAGCACACACCTCTCTTTCACACACAACATGATTGAAAAATAGAACTTTCAATATTATTTTAATACTTCAATCATGCAGTCATAAGCTACATTTGCGGCAAATTCTAAATCCTTCTTATCAATTATCAAAGGAGGGTTAAAATAAATTACGTCGCCCAGAGGTCTCAAAATAACACCTCGTTTAAGAGCCTTTTTGTAAATTTGATAACCCGTTCTCAATTTGCCGTCAAATGATTCCTTTGTGTCTTTATTTTTGACAAGTTCAATTGCATTAATTAAACCAATATGTCTTATTTCTCCAACATTTTTGTGAGAAAGGAATTTTTCCTTTAACAAATTGTTGAAATATACAGCATTTTCTTGTGCTTTTTTCAATATTGAACCATCTTCCATCAAATCTAATACTGCATTAGCAGCAGAACAAGCAAGAGGATTACCACTATATGTATGACTATGCATAAAAGCTTTTCCGGTATTATAATCGTCATAAAATGCATCATAAATTTTTTGAGTTGTAACAAAAATTGCCATAGGCATGTAACCTCCGGTCAATCCTTTTGAAAGACACATAATATCTGGCGAAACTCCTGCATGTTCAAATGCAAACATTTTGCCAGTTCTGCCATATCCGGTAGCAATTTCGTCTGCTAATAAATGCACATTATATTTATCACAAAGTGCTCTCAATTTTTTCAAATAAAGAGGCGGATAAATTTTCATACCGGCAGAACCTTGCAATAATGGTTCAACAAGCATAGCAGCAGTCTCATTTCCATATTTTTCAAATGTTTTTTCAGCATGCTCAAAGCATTCGCATTGACAGTTATCCCTATTTTTTCCATAAGGACATCTATAACAGTCCGGACCTTGAACTCTAACAATATCCATCAAAATAGGCTTATAAAGTTTGGTATAAAGGTCACAATCTCCGACAGATAAAGCTCCAATAGTTTCACCATGATAAGCTTCCGTTAACGCCATAAATTTTGTTTTTTGAGGATTACCGGTCTGTTCGTGATATTGAAAACTTACCTTCATAGCAGCTTCTATAGCAGAAGAACCGTTATCCGTAAAATTAAATTTACACAAACCTTTTGGCAAAATTTTAGACAATCTTTCACACAATTTAATAGCTTGTTTATGCGTAAAATTAGCAAAAATAACATGTTCTAAAACATCAGCCTGCTTTTTTATTTCTCCAGAAATATGAGGGTTACAATGTCCCAAAAGATTGCACCACCACGAACTAATAACATCCAAATAGCGTTTACCTTCTTCATCATAAAGATAAACACCTTCACCTCTTTCGATAACAATTGGCTTTAATTCCTCATAATCTTTCATTTGCGAACACGGATGCCAAATATATTTTAAATCTTTTTCTGCTAAATTTTCCATTTTATACCTCTTTAAATA
>CAKUQA010000017.1 GCA_934675225.1 uncultured Candidatus Melainabacteria bacterium
CTTAAATTGCCCTCTAAACCCCGAATTAGGAAGTGGTTTTAAATACGGAATAAGTTTTACTACCGAGTAAAGAATTAAAAAACCGAATAACCCGATTATTAAAAACGTAATCCTCCAAGAGAAATTATGACTTATAAAGGTTCCCATAGGAATACCAAAAAGGTTTGCTATTGTCATCCCCGAAACCATTGTAGCTACTGCTTGATTTGTTTTTCCTTTTTCACAAAGTTTACCGGCAGCGATAGCCCCAACACCAAAAAATGCTCCATGAGGCAACCCCGCAATAAACCTCAACAAACAAAAAATATGATAATTTTGAGCAAAAGCAGAAGTAAGATTGGCAAGTGTAAAAATTGAAACAAGCGTAATCAGAATTTGCTTTAGTGGCTTGGTTCTTCCTATTACAACAAGCAATATTGAACCAAATACAACTCCAAGTGCATACATTGAAATAAAATTCCCTGCCATTGGAATTGAACAATTCATAGATTTTGCAGTATCGGGCAAAATCCCCATCATAACATATTCAGTCAACCCAAGTCCAAATGTTCCTAAAGCAAGGGGTAAAAGACATTTTGCTTTACGCATGTTATTTTCCTTTAATTATTTACTATTCTAATCTCAGGTAAAATAATAAGATAAAAAAATGATTTTACAACACCTAATAATCTTCATTATTAATTTTTTCTATTAAATCATTATATGCCGAATTTGAGGAATTTTTTGCATAACGAGAAAGTCTGCGTTTTGCGATTGTTTTTAAACTATCTTTTTTCTCAGGATTACCATTTTTTACAAAAAACAACATAGCCTGTTTTCTGTGTTCAAACAAATCTTCTTCAGACTGTTTTGCTAATATGTCACCAAATGTTTCAGGGCGAGTTTTTCTATCCCATTCATAAAACGGTTTTTGTAAAAAACAAAATGTTTTTGCATAAGATAAAATACATGGTGTCCAAGAAACATCTTCATATTTAAGAATTCCAAGAGGATGTTCTTTTACAATTGATGCTTTGTATAATTTATTCCAAATTGCACAATTGTAATAACCCGGAGTATACATAATATCAAGATATTTGTCGATATCGTGCGGAATATCTTCCATAAACGGCAAATCACAGTGAACTGTATAGCCATTGTCAGTTAGTCTGTAAAGCGGGGCAATCGCAACATCACAATTATTTTTTTCAATAGACTTATATAAACTACTAATCATATCAGAACGTATTAAATCATCATTATCCATAAACGCAATATACTTGCCTTTTGCAGCTTTAATTCCGACATTTCTTGTATCAGCTACCCCACCGTTTTCCTTTGTTATTGAAACAATATTCGGATAATTTTTTGCATACCAATCAATAATTTTTTGCGTTCCATCTGTACTACCATCATTCACAATTATTATTTCAAGATTTGCAAAATCTGATGCTAATGCACTATCAATACTTCTGGCAATATAGTTTTCAGCATTATAAGCAGGAATTATTAATGAAACTTCCGGTTTTTCATATTTTCTTAAACTCAAAGCGGTTGGCTCGGATGTTCCGATTATAACCTGTCCATCAATAGTATTCACAAAAGCTTTTACAATATATTTTAAACCACTTTTAAAATCACAAAGCGGTAGATAATGTCTTAAACCGTCATTTGTTTCAAAAATTGGCTTGTTACTATTTTGTGTGTAAACCAAAAATCCGTCAGCATCTCCATCAAAATTCCAAGATAAAAACTGATTATAATTATACGATTTGTATATTTTTGTAGAAATAAATTTGTTGTTTTGGGTGTTAAAAATTTTTGATGATGCTAAAAATTTCCTTTTTTCTTCTTTATCGGTTGTAAACGGTTTTATTTTGAATTCATCGTCAGATTTCGCTTCTGTAGTTATAAAAATTGTATCAGAATTTTTGAAACCGTTAAAGCCAATTTCCGGTTCATCCTTATATAGCCTGTAACCTTGTGCTTGAGGATATTTGCTGTAGAAGATTTTAATATTTTTATCGTTTTCATGTCTATAAACAATGTCAATATCATCAAATTTGAATTGATGTTTGTGGGAACTATCTACTACAACTCCATCTTTTATTGCTTGAACAAAACATTCACTTTCACCAGACGGAACAAGTGAAAATCTTATTGAATTATTATCATAAACTTTGGCACATTCATAGAAAATTCCGTCTCTTTTACAAAAAACTTTATAGTAATCAGCTTTTATATCTTGCCATGAAACAATAATTTTTGTATCTTTTATTTCTACATTCAAATCCATTTCTTAAAACCTTTTTGTCATATTATATCAGAAATTTACTTTTTTTGTTATAATAAAATTATGGAGGGTAATTATGAAAAAATTTATTTTAGTTTTGTTACTTTTAACTATTGCAGTACCGGTTTTGGCAGAAGAAGTTAATTTGACTCCAAAAAATTCTTTTTCAGGGTTCAACAATAATGGTGTTAGATCAAAATACCCTCAATTGAAAAAGACTGTTTCAGCATCAGATATCATGGAAGAACAATCTGAAAGTGTTATTGCTCCAAAATCTGTTAGAGAAATGGGTGTTTCTAACGGTTTAAACAATGGAAGAACTCCAATGACTTATGACCAATTCCCTCAACATTATGACAGTTCAAATAGTATGATGTTGATGCAAGGCGGAATGCAAAATATGTTTATGGGATATTAAAATCCAATTATACTGTTCTGGTTCTATTTTTGCCTTTCGGTAATTTTTTATTTGAATAATATGGAATTTTTACCGGAGCGGCTTCTAAATTCGGAATTGTTTTTTGAATTTCCGAATCAGTTGGAATTGAATAATATGGTACTATTACCATAGAGTCTCCGTCATATCTTATTTTATAATTCATTGTATCTGCTTGAACCGGAGTAAGCAAGCCAAATATACACATAATACCTGTTAAAATTAATAATTTTTTCATTTACACATACCGCTAATTTTGTTATAGTAAAATTATGATTATCTTTGGCGAAAAACTATTTACTAACCCATTGAAAACGATTGTTGCTTTTAACTTTGATGAATTAAAATCTGCATTTGACGAAATTGAAAATTTGAAAGACAAATTTTATATTGTCGGTTATTTGCGCTACAACGCTTTTTGTGGACAAAGTTCCTTTTTCCCGCTTTTATACTTTGAAGTTTATAACCACTATAATATATATAAAACCCAAAAGACAAAAAAATTGCTACTAGACACTATTCCATGTGTAAATTTTTGTGAATATTCAAACGCAATCAAAAAAATTAAAGCAGAAATCGCAAATGGAAATACTTATGAAGTCAATTATACATACGATTTTGATGTTCCTTATGATGGAGACGATTTAGAACTTTTTAATTTTTTATTACAAAAACAAAAAACTCCTTACAATTTTTACCTAAAAAACAAATATGATACGGTTTTATCTTTTTCTCCGGAATTGTTCTTTGAATTAAAAAATAATCATATCGTGACAAAACCAATGAAAGGAACAATTAAACGTGGCAAAGACGAAATTAGTGATAAAAAATTAATTGAATTTTTAAAAAATGATACTAAAAATCGTGCCGAAAATGTTATGATTGTTGACCTTTTAAGAAACGATTTAGGTAGAATTGCAAAAACAGGTTCTGTTAAAGTTTCAAAGTTGTTTGAAATAGAAACACATAGAACTTTACATCAAATGACTTCGCAAATTGAAGCTGATTTAAAAGATGGTACTACAATTTTTGATATATTTAATGCAATTTTCCCTTGTGGTTCAATTACCGGAGCTCCAAAAATCAGTACAATGAAAGTTATTTCAGATGTTGAAAAGGGTGACAGAAATATTTACTGTGGAGCAATTGGATTAATTTCTCCTGAAGAAACAGTTTTTAGTGTTCCTATAAGAATTTTGCAAAAAAACAATGAACAAAAATGTTTTAAATATCGTGTAGGGGGAGCAATTGTTTGGGATTCAGATATTCAAGACGAATGGGAAGAAACTTTAACTAAAACAAAATTTTTGAATGACGAATTCCAAATAATAGAAACTATGAAAGTTGAAAATAGAAATATTTTATTTGAAAATGAACATTTTGCAAGAATGAAAAATGCAGCAATACATTTTGATTTCAAATTCGAAAAACCTAAAATGATTATTCCTAAAAATGATTGTATGCTTCGAGTTTTATTAAATAAAGATGGAAATTTTGAAATCCAAACAAAAGAAATTTTAAATAAAATAAATTCAAAAAAAGTTGTAATTTCACCAATTGTCCAAAATTCCAAAAACGAATTTTTGTATTACAAAACAACTTATCGCCCATGGTTTTTTGATAGTTCCCAAAAAATAAAAAACGGAGAAATTTTTGATGAGATTTTCTTTAACGAAAATGGAGAACTTACAGAGGGTGCTCGGAGTAACATTGTATTATTAATTGATAAAAAAATGTACACACCTCCAATAACTTGCGGACTTTTAAACGGAATATACAGACAAAAGCTTATTGATGATGGAAAATGTTTTGAAAAAGTTTTGTATAAAAAAGATTTAGAAAATGCTGAAAAGATTTTTTGTGTAAATTCCGTGCGAGGAATGGTTGAGGTGGAATTATGATTTTGATAGATAATTATGATTCTTTTACATACAACATTGTACAATATTTGCGGGAACTCGGTGTAGAACCAAAGGTTTTTGAAAATGATAAAATTAGTATTGAAAAATTAAAACAATTAAATTTTGAAAAAATTATAATTTCTCCTGGGGCTGGTAATCCTGATACAGCAGGAATTTCTATGAATGTTATAGAAGAATTTTATAAATCTAAAAAGATACTTGGAATTTGTTTGGGACATCAATGTATTGCACAGTTTTTCGGGGCAAAAATTGTAAAATCGAAAAAACCAATGCATGGAAAAATATCACAAATAACAGTTGATACAAGTTCTGTATTATTTGAAAACTTGCCCAAAGAATTTAATGTAACAAGGTATCATTCTTTAGAAGTTTCTCCTTGGATTAAATCTGATAATATTCCTCTTAAAATTACCGCGAAAACCAATGATGGAACAATAATGGCAATTGAGCATAAATTGTTACCGATATATGGTGTTCAATTCCATCCGGAAGCGATTTTAACAGAATACGGGCATGAATTACTGAATAATTTTGCAAAAATATAATTTACAATTTTATTATTGCACTATGACGGTTTGTTGTTGCATTTTCGTTTCTGTATGAAAAAAATAAATCATTATTACAAACCGTACAATAAGGGCAAACATCAATATTTTCAGACTTTACACCAGCCTCAATCAACTGTTGTTTATTTATATTTTTTAAATCAACATAAATATTGCCTTGTCTAATTTCTGAAAGTCCATCAAAATTTTTAACCGTTTTTCGTAATTGGCTCAGAACTTCTTCTCCAACATTGTAACAACAAAATGAAATAGCAGGCCCTATTGCACATTTTAAATCTTGTGGACTAGAAGCAAAATCCTTAACCATTTTTTCAACCGTCTTTGATGCGATATTACCGGCAGTTCCACGCCAACCGGCATGAGAAACAGCTCCAATATGTTTAATCGGGTCGAAAATTATTACAGGAGTACAATCTGCAAAATTTAAGTAAATTGCTTGTTCGTTGTTTGTCAAGATTAATCCGTCAGTATCAGGATAAGAGTTTTTTCCGATTTTTGCAATTTCAATATGAGATGTATGTGTTTGTGATGGATGGATTAAATTTTCTTTTTTTATTTTTAAATACTCACAAATATCTTTTTTATTTTTTTCAACAACGTCAACAAATTCCAGTTCTTTTGTTTTTATGACAGTTTCTCGAGTTGTGAAAAAATGATTTAACTCTCCAAGTATCGTGCTTTTTAAAATTTTTTTACCATTAATATTCTCAAAATAAAACATAGAATTATACTAGCATAAAAATTGGCAAGAATATTCTAATAATTGCAAAAATAAACAAAATATGTTAAAATCGCCCAATAGAAGGAGAGTTATATATGAAAAATGTATTAAAAAAATGTTTAGTAGAATTTATTGGAACTTTTTTCCTTGTATTCACAATAGGTTGTTCACTTTTCCCTAATGGCAGAGGCGCTTTTCCTCCAATGGCTATAGGATTTATCCTGATGATTTTAGTTTATATGGGAGGACATATTTCCGGAGGACATTATAATCCTGCTGTTTCTTTAGCAGCAGCAATCAGAGGAGCTTTAAACTGGAAAAACTTTATTTTTTATGTAATTGTTCAATTTTTGGGCGGTGCATTAGGAGCTTTTGTTGCAACACAAATAGTTGCAATACCACCATATTCGGGAGAAACAGCTTATAGCGTTGTTCCAATGATTACTTGCGAATTTTTATTTACATTCTTGTTGTGCTACACAGTTCTACAAACAATGACTTCCCCAAAAACAAAAGGAAATTCTTATTACGGCTTAGCAATCGGTTCTGTATTGCTTGTTGGAATATTGGCAACTGTCGGAACATGTTACAGTGTATTTAATCCTGCAGTAGCAGTAGGTTTTAGATTAATGGGACTTGCTCAGTTTAAACTTATTTTAATAACAATTCTAACAAACTTTGTTGCCGGTGCTGTTGCAGCTGGTGTATATAAAATTACAGAATTAAGCACTGATTGCGAATAAAATTTATTCTTTAATTAATAAAAAAACGAGTCAAAAATATTGAATTGACTCGTTTTTTGTTTGTATAATTTTGAATTTGTTTTATAGTTCAATACCTTTATTTTCGTCTCTAAAACAATGACAAGACGGGCTAAGTGTTCCATCACAACATTTTGACCGTCCACCTGTACATCCGCAAACACCACCATGACTTGAACAGCATCCACGTCCTGCAAACATTAAATTATTATTGTTTTGCAAAAAGTGTGATGATAATAATCCAATTCCAAAGCCTACAAAGATAACTACTCCGAATGTCAATAAAAATTTTTTCATATAATGCTCCTTTTTCATAAATAAATACAGAAAATTTATGCTATTATATTAACATGAAAAAGATTTTAGGAATTATTTTAGGATTAATTATTTTACAAAATGTTTGTATTGCACAAACAAATGTCAGTTTTGTTTATATAAACGGCTCAAATAACAATGATGAAAAAATGCGCAACTGGTATATTAATGGTGTTGAAAAGCTTCATCCCGTTATGAAAAAAAAGTTTGAAAAAAATAAAGAAATAAGAAAAGTTTTTATAAACAAACCGCAATATAAAATTAACCAAGAACCAGTAATTTTTTTCTGGGGTGATAAAAGTAAACGAGATTTGGAGTTTGTGCAAGAGCAACTCGATATTACAAAAGCTTTCAGTCCAACAATTGCATATAAGGTGCGTTCAATGCTTACTGCATATTTGCATGATGCTATATGGGTGCAAAAAAGTCATAATATGTTGCCAATATTGGATGACTTGAACGCAACTGTTAAACGAGAAGCTCAAAAGGGAAATAAAGTTGTTTTGTATGGTTATTCTGCTGGGACTTTTATTACTTATGAATATATGTTTAATAAGCTTCCTTATATAAATCCGGAAAATTTATTCAGCGAAATTAAAGTCAGTGATGACGTAAAGAATTTTGTAAAAACTCATCCTGTAGAAAATACATGTATTTCCGCATTGTCAAAAGCTCAAATCGGAATGGTATCTGATAGCGGACATTTGGTATTAAAACAAATTGATGACAAAAGTTTGGAAGAAAGCTATTTGAAACTGCAAGAAGCAACTAAAACTTCTTGCACTCCTCCTGATACACTTGGTGGTGTTGTAAATTTTGCAAGTCCGTTAGTTCTTTTTTATTCTGATTTAGCAGACCCAAATTATGAACTTACATATTATAATAGGTTAATGTTGAAGTATATCTTTGAAAACGGTTTATTTTTTATAACCGTAAATTATCGAGAAGATCCGCTTGGTTTTCCTAGTTCCAAAAACTTGACTGTTTCAGAAATGGAAAAACTCGCAGACATAAAAATTGAAAATCCGACAGGATTTGTTTATGATAATTCAAGTGTTTGGTCAAAACGTTCTGTTTTATTTGCACACACATCTTATTGGAGTGCAAAACGAACATTTGCAAATGCAGTTGTTAAAGCTTTTTCAAACGGCTATAAATTGCAATATGATCAAAAATTTCAACAAAAAGTTTTGAATAACCATAAGAAAAAAGTCAAATTTGAAATGATATAAAATAAATACATGATAGGAGACATAAATGACAATAGATACAAAAGACGGTGTTCAATTTGACCCTGGGTTTATCCAGCATATTTCAGCGTTTGAACCTAATATTGAATATGTTTCTGAAACATTAAACAGTTACAGAAATTTTAATCAAAAAAAAATACAATTTAAAATGTTTTTCCCAAAAATTCAATCATTATTAAAAAATTATATTGGTTTTTACTTGGGATGCATCTTATGGGCTGTTTATATAAAAAATCTTGGAGAAAAACCTATAATCGGAAACCTTTGTTTTGGTGGGAAATACTCTGAAACAGAAACTTTGGAAGAAGTTGACTTTATCAAAAATTACATTGAACAATTAAAAAAAGATGTGAAATATTACACAGGACAAAATTTTTCTATTGCAGAAAATGATATTAAAATTTTGGATATTTATAGAGAATTTTTGAAAGTTAATGAAGGTTTTGTAAAAACTCAAAACACTACTGATATAAAACTTCCGTCAAGCTTAAAAGCAGTTGATGAAAACACATTAAATGCAATAGCTACAGAAATAGAAAAAGTTATAGATAACGGGAAATTATACAACTTAATATCATTAGCTGAAAAGGTTTTATAATGCAAAATTTAACGACAAAATTATACCAAATGTTTATACTCGGCACAGATGGGAATAAATACAAAGAAGCTTTATCCAAAGGGCTTGGCGGAATTATTTTTTTTACAAAAGATATTCAAACACCGGAACAGTTCAAAAAACTTGTATCCGATATTAAAGCAAAATCTTTGATATTCCCTTTTTTGTCTATTGACCAAGAAGGTGGTAGAGTTGAAAGAACAGAAAATATCCATAACGGTAAAAAATATTTATCCGCAAAATATGCATTTGAAAAAGGGGAAAACTTTTTAAAATCTCAAACAAAAAATATCGCAAAAGAGTTAGCCGGTTATGGAATAAATCTTAATTTTGCTCCCTGTATTGACGTAAATACAAATCCCAATAACCCGATAATAGGGGAACGAGCTTTTTCAAATAAAGTAGAAGATGTTATTTTAGGTGAAAAAATTGTTTCTCAAACATATAGAGAAAACGGGATAATACCTTGTGTAAAGCATTTTCCGGGGCACGGAGACGCAAACGCAGACAGTCATTTAACCCTACCGGAAATCAATCTGCCATTGAACGAAATGGAAAAAATTCATATAAAACCATTTGCATCTTGTGCAAAAGATATTGAAATGGTTATGGTTGCACATCTTCACTGCACTTGCTTTGAAAGTAAAATAATACCAACATCGCTGAGTAAAAATGCAATTTCTTATCTTCGAGAAAAATTAGGTTTTAACGGGGTTGCGATTTCAGATGATATGATAATGAAAGGTGTTGCAAAATTTGGGAATGTAGAAGCTTGCGAAATGGGTATCAGAGCAGGTTTAAATATGTTTATTTACAGGAATTCTACACCTGAAACTATTAATATAATTGAAACAATTGCTAAAAAAGCAGAAACGGATAATGAGTTGCGAGAAAATATCGAAAAGTCTTACGCAAAAATAATCCACTTGAAAAGTATAAAAAATATGCTATAATATTTGTATAGGGAAAAGACCTTAAGAGGTCGTAACTCTTAAAGTCTTTCTTAACTTCCCTTATAAGAAGATTAAAATTAATCTAATTAAAAGCTCTAGCGCAACTAGAGCTTTTTTTATTAACTCTATCTTCATTGTTCCTCCTTTCTTGACCGATTTCCTAACTAATCTGTTGTGTCAAGGGAGGTGCTTGAGAAGCTTACCCTATATTTATTTTAAATATTTTTGTAAAATCAACTTCTTCAATGCATTTGAATATACAGCTTTAGGTTCGATTGCAAGAACTTTATCCAATGTTTCAACAGCACCCTTATAATCTTCCAATTTCTTTTGAACAGTTGCTTTATAATACAAAGCATCAATAAATTTTGGATCAAGTTCAATAGCTTTATCAAAATCTACAATTGCAGATTTTAATTTTTCCGGACTTGCTTCTTTGTCAGCCAAAAGAACTTGTGCACGGTTAAAATATGCATCAATCATTTTATGGTTTAATTCAATTGCTTTTGTATAATTTTCATAAGCCGGTTCAAGCTCTCCAAGGTGATGAAAAACTATTGCCATTGAAAAATACGGCATAGCATCATCAGGGTTTAATGCTATTGCTCTATCCAAGGAATGCAAGGCCT
>CAKUQA010000018.1 GCA_934675225.1 uncultured Candidatus Melainabacteria bacterium
GGAGCATGCAGGGGCACATGGAACAACTGCCGCGCTTGCTATGCTTAATGATGCCGTAAAAAAAGGTGGAATTATGGCAAGCTCTCATGTTGGTGGTTTGTCTGGAGCTTTTATTCCTGTTTCTGAAGATGCAGGAATGATTGAAGCTGCAACAAACGGTTATTTGACATTTGATAAATTGGAAGCTATGACATCAGTTTGCTCTGTAGGTTTAGATATGATAGCAATTCCTGGAGATACGCCTGTAGATACAATCGCAGGAATTATGGCTGATGAAATGGCAATTGGAATGATTAACAAAAAGACAACTGCTGTTAGAGTTATTCCTGTTGTGGGAAAGAGTATAGGAGACGAAGTTGTATACGGAGGATTATTAGGGAAAGCTCCGATTATGCCTGTACGTAATTTATCTTCTTCCAGATTTGTTCGCCGTGGTGGAAGAATTCCGGCTCCAATACATAGTTTAAACAATTAAAAGGATACTTATGGCAGAATCGATCCGAGTTTTTGAAAACAGTTTGAGAGAATTTTTGATTAATATTCAAACAGACTCCTATAATACTCAAGGAAAAGTTGAATACAAATATAATAATTTAAAAGTTTATATGGAACCTAAAAATAAATCAATTCCACACTTTTGGGTTGCAGTAAATATTTCTGCCGCTTGCTATCAAATTGACCCGTTAGAAAAAATTGATGGAAGCATGGGCTCTGACGAAAGATATATTTTGAAATGGGCTGGCAGGCCGAATATTAATGGAGAATTGAAAAAGCATTGGACATATTTAACAAATTCTGCTGAGCTTATAAGTCATCAGGTTAGAAATGAAAAGAAAACCGCAGAAAATCTTGAAATTACTCAAAAAGAAATGCAAGAAATTACTGAAATTGTTACCGGAACAGGCGTTAAAAAGAGATTTAGGGGTTTTGATTCAAATATGAGGATGAACAGACATGCCAAAAACATTAAATGAATTAGCCGGAGAACTAAAACAGGTGATTATAGAGTTGCAGTCAGATGCGCATAATAAAGGGAATATGCGAGCTGAACGTTATAATAATCTTAAATTGGTTATGGAACCGGACAGGAATAGAAATCCTCACGTTGTTATAGATTTAGCTATTTCATCGGCAGAATTCGACCTTACAAGCGGACAAAAATTAAATGGCGGGCTTGGGCCTGATGAACGTTATGTTTTACGTTGGCTAAGTAAATCAGGAACTTTGACAAACCTTCAAGATACTTGGAAATCCATTGTCAAAAAAGATAGCTAAAATTTATAATAGAATTTAATTTTTCCTTTTGCTTTTAAAATATGTAAAAAGTCCTGCTCCTGCTGCTACTAGTCCGTTTGTAATAAGAGAAAGTTTGAACGGAGATGTTTTGATATGTTTCCCGACAAATCCTGTTATTCTGTCTAATACAATCCCAAAACCAAACCAAGACAAGGCTGTAGATAAACCATCATGTAAAGGAGCATTAGCTTTTTTATGCATAACAACTGGACGTGGGCGTTTTAAGCCTTCCATCGTATTTTTACTTCTCTTATCTTGTGTTGTTTGATATGTGTTTTGGTGTTTAGTACTTCCAAATGTTACGGGATAAATCATAATTCTTTAACTTCTTCTCTAAATGATAGTATATATTACCTTTACATATTGTCAATACCATATTTAAAAAATAATAATTTTTTAACAAATTATTCTTGCAATTATCGGTTACATTTCTTATAATATAAGTTGTAATAGATATGCTACAAGGTAGTGTGAAAGGAGAGTTTATTATGTGGGAAAAGGATATTAACATTAACGAAGTTAAAGAAATCCGCACAAGAACTACAGTTTATTTTGGTGTTGGTGCTATCAAAAAAATTGATGACATCGCAAAAGTTTTAAAAGACAAAGGTATTGATAAAGTTATCGTAATGTCAGGTAAACATGCTTACAAAGCAACAGGTGCTTGGGATTATGTAGAAAAAGCATTAAATGCTCATGGTATTGGCTATATAAATTATGCAGAAGTAACTCCAAACCCTAATACTCATCACGTTGATGATGCTGCTAAAATGGCAAGAGATTTTGGTGCTAAGGCAGTAATTTCAATAGGTGGAGGTTCGCCTACAGATGCAGGTAAATCAGTTGCAATTTTGCTTGAATATCCTGATAAATCAGCAGATGATATATATGAATTTAGGTTTGCTCCTGAAAAAGCCGCTCCAATTGTTTCAATTAACCTTACACACGGTACAGGTACAGAAACAAACAGATTTGCGGTTGTAACTAACCTTGAAAAGAATTTCAAACCTGCAATTGCTTATGATTGCATATATCCGATGTTTGCAATTGATGATCCTCAATTGATGACAAAATTGTCACCAAAACAAACAAGATATGTTTCAATTGATGCGGTTAACCACGTTGTAGAAGCTGCAACATCTACAGTTGCTTCTCCATATTCAATTACTCTTGCAAAACAAGTAATTGAATTGGTTGCAAAATATTTGCCAAAAGCAATTGCTAATCCGGAAGATTTGGAAGCTCGTTATTTCTTGGCGTATGCTGCTATGATGGGTGGTGTAAGTTTTGATAACGGTTTGTTGCATTATACACATGCTCTTGAACATCCGTTGAGTGCTGTAAAACCGGATTTATCTCACGGTTTGGGCTTGGCAATATTGCTTCCTGCTGTAATTAAAACAATTTATAAAGACAGACCAAATGTATTGGCAGATATTTTAGCTCCAATTGCGCCAGGTTTGAAACCGGAAGCTTCAGATGCAGATAAAGCAGCTAAAAAAGTTCAAGATTGGTTGTATTCTGTTGATGTGAAAGAAAAATTGTCTGATGAAGGCTTTACTGATGCAGATGTTGAAAAACTTACTGATTTGGTATTTACAACTCCATCTTTAGCAGGTTTGATAGATATTGCACCATCAGGCAATAGCAGAGAAGTTGTAGAAGAAATCTACAGAAATTCTGTAAAACCTCTATAATTGTTAAAAATATAATAAAAAGCCGAATTGGATATTTCCAACTCGGCTTTTTCGTTAAATTTATATATACAACAAAACTTATCCAAGCAATTCAAGACTGTTTAATTTATCATTAATTTCATTCATCAAATTGACATCATCAGTCTGTCTTGCATAATTTTGAGCTTTTGTTAGCAAACCTTTTGCTTTTGAAATATTGCTGTGTTCTACCATAATATCAGCGGCTTTAGCGTAATTTTGAGCTGTTTTTAATGGTGATTCTGCCTCGGTATAATGTTTTACAGCTTTAGAGTATGATTTTAATGCATCTTGAGAAAATCCAAACTTTTCGTAAGCATCACCCATACTAGAAGATACAAAACCCTTCAATCTGGAATTTTCTGTTTGTGCTGCTAAATCATCTGCAACCGAAATGTAGTTCATAGCTTCATCATCATACATATCAGTCAATATATTACCCATTTTGGTAAGAGATGTTGATTGAGCAGTCAAGTTTTCTGTTTCTCCTGCAAAAGAGATTGAATTAAAATAATGATCCATAGCAGGTTTAATTTGATTTACATCATCATAAATCTGCGCCATAGCATAGTGTGCCTTTGTTTTTACGTTTTTGTCATTTGTGTTAAGTGAATTATTATAACTTGTTAGGGCCTGAGGGTAATAGTCATAATCATCATAAATTTTTCCAACTTCATAATAAACTTTTGATTTGGTTTCGTTATCTCCAACTTCATCAGCTCTTTTTAATGCTCTTTGAAAAGATGCAATTGCTTTTTCCGGTTCGTTTGCATAAGCTAATTTTTTTGATTGTATAAATAATGATTTTAACTCTTTATCTTGCGGAATTAAAGAGATTACTTTAGTTTCATTTTCAATTTCTTTATCAACCGGTTCTTGCACAGTATCAGCAACGGCAGTTTTTTCTTCCGTTTTTGTTTTTTCTTTTGTACTGCCTTCAGGAAATTTTACTAAAAACTGTGGATTGATATCTCCTTCATCATATTTAAAATCAATTTGTTGTAGAAATAACGCATCAACCCAATTTTCTACAACTTTTGAATCTTTATTTAAAGTTTGAGAAATGTATGTATCAAGGATGGATGAAGCATTTTTTAAGTTTGATTTAACAAGCTTTGTATTTGGATTATCTTTTTTTACTTGAGCTTCAATCAAAGTAAGATATCCATTAACTTCTTCTTTAAGGTCGTCAGGAGTTCCTATTGCAGCGGCTGTATTTTTAAAATCTTTTAAAATTTGCGCGATATTAATTACTGCGCTTCTACCTGAAAGGGTTTTAGTTGGCATAACCTCAGCAGATTGCGTAGTTACTTGAGATTGTTGATTTTGTGGGGCTGTATTATATCTTGCTTGTGCCTGAATTTGAGACCGCATTTGGCGCCAATCAACCTGTTCTCCACTATTTTGTTGTTGATATGCAGGAGTATAAGTTGGGGTTTTCTGTTCAACATATTGCAACCCTTTGCTTTTCGCATTTTGGTCAGTTTGTTCTTCTCGTTGAGCAGAAGAAGTGTTTTGCTCGTCATCTTGCTTTCTCTTAACAAGACTACGCGCATCTTTATTCAAATATGGTCGCTGAAATATACCGTTTAACACAAATCTACCCTCTGGTATGTTAACTATATACTAAAACCTGCTAACTTTCGTCATACTTTTGTATGAAATCTACAGATTTTATTTAAGGTTATTTTCAGTGAAGTCAAATTTTTTAATTACTTAAAACGTACATTTCACAATTTTTGCAATCAAATTTTAACGGATATTTTTTCCCTTTTTCATCAACCAAAAATAGTTTTTTAGGAGATTTACACATATTAAGTGCGAATTTTATACAATGTTTTGTATGCATAAGCTCAATAGGTTTTGATTTTGTATTTCCATATTCAAAAGCCATTTCACAAACTTTGCAATTACAGTTTTCATAGAAACATTTTGCTTCTTTATTAAAAATATTTGCCCTGTAGTCAAGTTCTTTTTGTGGAAATTCAGTATATTTTAAGGATTTTTGGATTTCTCTTTTGTAATTTTTCAAGCGCTCATTCATCAAATCTAATAAAATCCGCCGTCTAATTTCGTTTATTTGAGAAATTGGCATAAAAGGAAGTTGTCCGATTATATCAACATTTTGTACATAAAAATCACTTTCACCTGTTTTTTTTAGTTGATTTATAAAATTTTCTTTCATTTTTTCGGGATTTTTGGGGAGTTCTGTATTCTCAATTTTTAAATCTATGGAATTGTTATCCTCATCAACAGCCTTTAACATGTTATCCTGAAAAGTAAATACAACACCTATTTGTCGCTTTGTTTTTGAATTTTCCAATTGTTTTTCAAATTTACTATCAAAATTCCTATAAATTTCAAATCCTTCGGAAACTCCATCCATCTTGTTTGGAAAAATTTTATTACCCTCTACTTTATTGACCAAACAGCCCATGCCGTTAAAATACAAACCATCCTGAGGGTTCAACATTTTTGGAGAATTATTTTTAAACCAATCTATTTCAAAATAATTTTTCCCAACTGATTTAATTTTACCAAGTTTTTCACCAAGAGATTTTGGGCTATCAAAGTTAAAACAGTTTTTTCTACCAATTAAAAAATAATCAGTAAATCCTCTATTGAAGCTTTTTCTTACATTCGGCTCAAAGTCTAAGAAAACTTTACCGGAAGATGTCTTTTCTGCAAGTTTATCAATTTCTTGCCTATAGTATGCAACAACATTTTTTACATAATTGATATCCTTTAGACGTCCTTCTATTTTAAAAGATTTCACATTTGCGTTAATAAGTTCTTTTAAATGTCTTGAAGCATTAAAATCTTTCATGCATAAAAGGTATTTGTTTTTTATAATAATATTTCCTTTTTCATCAACAATAGAATATTTTTTTCTGCAAACCTGAGCGCACTCACCTCTATTTGCAGAACGCCCGCCAATATAGTAACTCATATAACATTGACCACTGTATGACACGCATAAAGCACCATGAACAAATGTTTCTATTTCTAAATTTTCTTTTCGAGCAAATTCACCAATTTCTTTAATTTGCTCAAGTGAAAGTTCTCTTGCTAAAATTACTCTTGACACTCCGACTTTTTGGAAGAATTTAACTTTATCCAAACTTCTGTTATCACATTGTGTACTAGCGTGAATTGCGATTGGGGGAAGTTTTTTATCAATTGCAAGTTTTAAAATTGCCATATCTTGAACTATTATAGCATCTACTCCAATTTCATAAAGTTTTTGAATTAATTCTTTGGCTGCACTTAATTCATCATCTTTCAATATTGTATTTACTGTTACATGTACTTTTACATAGAATTTATGAGCATAGTCAACAATTTCTTTTAAATCTTCAAGAGAATTTCCAACTTTTTTTCTTGCACCAAAATCTTTTGCACCAATATACAATGCATCACATCCTGAATTTATTGCAGCAAATGCTGTTTTTTTGTCTTTTGCAGGCGCTAACAGTTCAACTTTTTTCATAAGCATATTATATTACAAATAAATATAATCTCAGTAAAAACAAACAACAAAAAATTAATATTAAACCCTTATCATTGACTTTTGTTTGCGGAACGAACTGAAAATTTTTACATATTTTGGTCCGGTACAGTATTAATCATGTGTTTTATTGCAATAAAATATTTTCCTCATATAATAAAAGTGTTAAATCGTACATAAATAAGGAGAATTTTTATTATGTCTAGAAAACCTATTATTGCAGGAAATTGGAAAATGAATTTGTGCCAATCAGAAGCTAAATCAGTTTTTGAAGGTATTGCTAATTTTGTAAAAGACTATTCAGCTCAAGAATTACCAACAGTTGTTATCGCTCCTGTATTCACTTCAATTTGTGCAGTACATTCTGTACAATGTGATTGTGGTTGCGGTGGAAAGAAAATTTCTATTGCCGGTCAAAATTGTCACTGGGAAAATTCAGGTGCATTTACCGGAGAAATTTCTGTTGAAATGTTGAAAGATGCAGGTTGTGATTATGTTATTATTGGTCACTCAGAAAGAAGACAATATTTCTCAGAAACAGATGAAATGATTAATAAAAAAGCGAAAGCTATTTTGGCAGGCGGTTTAATTCCTATTATTTGTTGTGGTGAAACTCTTGAACAAAGAGAATCCGGTGTTACAGATTCTTGGATTGCAGGACAAATTAAAGCTGCATTGGCAGGTATTTCATCTGAAGATATTGCTAAATCAGTAATTGCTTATGAACCAATTTGGGCTATCGGAACAGGTAAAACTTGTGATTCTGATGAAGCTAACAGAGTAATTGCTATGATTAGAAGTGTTGTTAAAGAAGTTGCAGGCGCAGAAGCAGCTGATGCAATCAGAATTCTTTATGGTGGTTCAGTAAAACCTGCTACTATTGAAGAACAAATGTCAAAATCTGATATTGATGGTGCTTTAATTGGTGGCGCTTCATTGAAATCTGAAAGCTTGAACGAAATTATTGAAAAAACTATGCGCGTTGCGAGCCTAGTGTAAAGACAAAACACGCTGTTATTTTGCGTACATGTCGTACGCGAGCAAGCAAGCGAAAAGTGTCGCTAATTCATTAATTTTGTAAGAGACAAGATATTATTAAAAGGGTGGAATTTATTTCGCCCTTTTTTAATATTCAAAAAATTGACAATTTTGTAACATTTGTTTATAATTGAGTTACTAAAGAAGGAGTGTGAAATGGCACAACAATTTAATCCACAAAATATAAAAAAAAGAACTTCTGTTTTAGTATTTTTAAAAGGTTCAGCAGCTCCTTTAGTACTATATGTTGAAAAACCGGAAGAACTTTATACAGAATTACAACAAGCTATGAGAAGTGCAACAGCAACTTTGATTGAAAAAGAAACTCAAGGTCCTTTGAAAAAAGTTTGCTTTATTTCTAATCAAATAGCGTCTCTTGCAATACAGGAAGAACAATACGTAGGATAATGGAACACAAAATTTCAATAGAAGAACTTGAAAATACTTCGTCTAAAACTATTAATTTTCATTTTGAGGAAAAAATTGATGGTTTGTATTGTGTTGCTCCGATTATTGCAGATTTAGAAATAAAATCTCTTGGTGAATTTATTGAAGTTTCCGGAAATGTTAAGGGAACTGTAAAGTTGGAATGTGATTTGTGTTTAAAAGAATATGATTACAATTTCGATTTTGATATAAATGAAATGTTTGCTAAAAACGCTCTACTTGACGATTACGGGCAAGAATTTGAATTGAAAGACGGACAGTTTGTTACAGATTTGAACGGAGCAGAAGAAATTGATATTTATGACTTATTGTATCAATCTGTAATATTAAATTTACCAAATAAAAAAGTTTGTGGTATAAATTGTAATGGGGACAAATTTCTAAAAGAAGAAGATTTGTCAGATCCAAGACTTGATGTTTTCAAAAATATAAAAATTAACGAAAACTAGAAATATAAGTAGTATAAGAAAATAAAAAGGAAAAAGAAAAATGGCAGTACCTAAGAAAAGAACAGGACATTCAGCACAAGGCAGCAGAAGAAGTAACTGGAAAGCAACAAAACCGGAAACTACTAAATGCCCTAATTGTGGTGAAACAGTATTAACTCACACAGTATGTACAGCTTGCGGAACTTACAAAGGAAAACCTGTAAGTTTGAAAGATAGAGTTGAAGAAGTTGCAGAAAAATCTGCAAAAAAATCAACTAAAAAAGCTGAAAAAGTTGAAGAAGTAAAAGCAGAAGAAACTCCTGCTGAAGAAAAAGCTTCTGAAACAGAAGAAAAATAGTTTTTGATAATGGTTGGAAGGGCAACCTTTCAACCATTAGACTTTTCAACCGTTAAACTAGATTTGAGAGGGATAAAATGACAAGAATAGCAATTGATGCAATGGGTGGCGATCACGCACCACACGAAATCGTAGCCGGTGCAGTTTGGGCAGCTAAAGAATATGGAGTTGCAATTGAGCTCGTTGGTAAGCAAGACAGAATTGAGCAAGAGCTTGATAAAATTTCGCATGAAGGTTTCATGACTGATTTAGGCAAAGGTGGCGCTGCAAAATATCGCATCAAAATTGATACTTCTAAGTTGGATATCAAAATTACACATGCTTCCGAAGTTATTGAAATGGGTGAAGCTCCAGGACAAGCTATTCGTAAAAAGAAAAAATCCTCTATTGTTTTAGCAGTTGATGCTGTTGCTCAAGGTAGTTCAGATGCAGTTGTTGCGGCAGGTTCTACAGGTGCAGCTATGGCTTCAAGTTTATTCGGTTTGGGTAGAATTCCGGGAATTGACAGACCTGCTATTGCTGTTACTTTGCCAACTATTAAAAAGCCTATTGTTGTTATTGATGGTGGTGCAAATAGTAATTGTTCACCTGAAATGCTTTACCAATTTGCAATTATGGGTGCAACATTCTCCAAGAACGTTTTAGGTATTGAACATCCTAGAGTTGGTGTTTTGAATATCGGTGAAGAAGCAGGTAAAGGTAATGAACTTGCTCAAACTACTTATAAACTTTTGGAAGAACATCAAGAAAAAATTAATTTCGTTGGTAACATTGAAGGTAAAGAAATTTTCTTAAGTGTATGTGATGTTGTTGTATGTGACGGTTTTGTAGGTAACGTTGCATTGAAAGTTACAGAAGGTACATCTTCAATGTTATTCAGAATGTTGAAACAAGAATTTAAAGCTGATATCGCAGGAAAGATTATCGGACTTCTTGCAAAACCATTCATGAAAAGAATTTATACAAAGATTAATTATGAAGAATTTGGTGGCGCTTTGCTTTTAGGTGTAAAGGGAATTACAGTAATTTCTCATGGTAGAAGTAAAGCATACGCAATTAAAAACGCCGTAAGAGTTGCAAAACACGCTGTAGAAACAGGCGTAAACGAAAAAATAGCTAAGTTTTATGAGGAATAAAAACAAATGACAGATAAATTAATTCCGTTAAGAATTGCAGGTGTTGGTTACAGCTTGCCGGAAACAGTTATTACAAATGATGATTTGACAAAATTGTATGAAACATCTGATGAATGGATTTATACACGTACAGGTATTAAGGAAAGGCGTGTAGTTTCAGGAGAACAAAATGCTATAGATTTAGGGTTAGAAGCTGCTCAAAATGCTTTGGCAAAAGCCAAAATGAATCCTGAAGATATCGATTTGATTTTGGCTGCATCTTCTGCACCTCCTGATTTG
>CAKUQA010000019.1 GCA_934675225.1 uncultured Candidatus Melainabacteria bacterium
GTATACAATATCCCATTATTGAACTCATTACAGGTATTATTTTTACATTGTTATTCATGAAATTCGGAGTAAGTTTTGATACATTATTTGCTTGGATTTTTGCAGCACTATTAATCGTTATTGCAGGAACAGACATTAAAGAGAAAGTTGTTTATGATGTTCACACATATACCTTGCTCGGATTTGGGCTTTTATATGCATTATTAGTTACTGCAACTGCCGTTTATCAAATGCATAATACCGGAACTCCATTTGAATTCACAAAGTACATTCTTTTAAACAATCCATTGTCAATGGCTATTCTTGGCGCTGTAGAAGGAGCTCTTATTTTAGAAATTTGTGCAAGAGCAGGATATTTAGTTGCCGGCACAAGAGCTTTTGGAGAAGGAGATACTTTTATTGCAGCAGGTTTGGGAGCATTATTCGGATGGAGAACCTTATTAGCTGTTCTTGCTTTGTCTGTTTTAATCCAAGTAGTGCTATTTTTACCAATTTTCATAAAAGGTTTAGTACAAAATAAAGATTTTAAAACCCTAATTTCATTTGCAATATTCAGTATATACGCAATAGGCTTTTATTCATTACAGCATTTTAGAATAATAACGGTTGACAATATTGTATTATACATAATAGGAGCATTAATCCTGGCCGCACTTGGAATAGCTTCTTGCGTTCTTATATTTAAAGGATTAAGAGAAAATCCTGAAAACAGAACCTATATGCCATTCGGGCCGGCTATGGTTGCCGCTGCCTTTGTTGCTTTGATTTTATAATTAAACTGATAAAATCTTTAGAGATTCTTTCAAGATTTCTTCTGCAGAAGCCTTGTCATTTAAAATTGCAACAGCTTTTGTTATTGCGTTTTGAATTTCATTTCGTTCATAACCTAAAGAAACGAGAACCATTTGAGCATCTTCAACAGATTGATTATCAATTTTTTGAGGTGTAATCGAGGAAATCTTTATAGGCTCCTTGGTTTGGTAATTCATCAATTTATCTTTTAATTCTAAAATAATTTTTTGAGCTAATTTTGGCCCAACACCTTTAGCTCTGGTAATTTCTTTATAATTTCCGTCTATAACAAAACCTATCAACTCAGAAGATTCAAATTCATCTAACAAAGTTAATGCCATTTTTGCTCCAACTCCGGAAACAGATGTTAAGATATTAAATATATCCCTATCTTCTTTGTGCAAAAAGCCACAAAGACTCATTTTATCTTCCCTGTGTAATAGAACCGTATAAATCTTCACTTCTTCTTCAGAAACTTCATTAAAATCTCTTGTTGTAACCTCTAAAAGATAACCTATTCCTGCTGTCTCAACCGTTATATATGTTCCCTTTGCAGAATTTGTTTTACTTGCCAAAATACCTTTTATATAATCATACATAAATTTTCTCTTTCTCAAATTAGTCGAAACTATTTTTCAATATTTCGTCTTATTTCATAAACAGAATTTTCCAACTCCTTATTCGTTTTCAATTCTTCTTTAATTTTTTCATAAGAATATAACATTGTCGTATGCTTTTTCTGGAAAAATTCCGCGATACTTTCAAAACTCTTTTCTGTTAATTCTCTTGACATATAAACAGCAACATGACGAGCTGAAGAAACTCTTTGATTTCTTGCAGAACTCAAGAAGTCTTTCATTGATACTCCATAGTAATCGCCTACAGCACGAGCTACTTTTTCAATCGTCAATTCGTCTTTTATTTGTTCGCAATTTAAAACTTTTTTTGCAAATTCTAATGTAATATCTGTTTTTTCAATATCAGCATAAGCACTTACTTTATTAAATGCTCCTTCCAACTCTCTAACATTGTTCACAAAGTTTTTAGTTATATATTCCAAAACATCAAATCCAACTTTCAAACCGGCTTGTTCTGCCAAATTAGCCAAAATTGCGACACGAGTTTCAAAATCAGGAGGAGTTATATCAACCATCAACCCCATTTCAAAACGCGTACGTAATCTGTCAGGAAGTGTCGGAATATCTTTTGGTAATCTATCGGAAGTTATTACAATTTGCTTGTTTTTGTTAAGAAGGCTGTCGAACGTATGGAAAATTTCTTCCATTGTTCTTGTTTTGCTTTCAACAAACTGAATATCATCAATTAGTAAAACATCAACATTACGATATTTTTGTCTAAACTTTTCCATTCTGGAATTTCTATCGTTTCCACCAAACTGAATATTTTTTATTAATTCGTTTGCATATTCTTCTGTTTTAATATATTTTACTTTTAATTTTGGTTTGTTAAAAATTACATAATGTCCGATTGCTTGCATAAGATGCGTCTTGCCTAAACCTGATGCACCATAAATGAATAACGGATTATATTTTTTTGCAGGATTTTGAGCAACAGCAAAGGCTGCAGCATGCGCAAATCTACTATTTTCGCCAACGACAAAATTTGAAAACTTATATTTCAAATTAAGATTAGCAGAAGATTGCATTTGAGCAAGATTATCAATAATTTTACTTTCTTCTGTTTCCGGAAGTGAACGTTTGGCTTTTTGGAGTTCTTTTTTCTTTTCTTTTTGGTATTTATCAGCTAATTCAGCATCAAAGGAAATTTGATAACTAACGTCTTTTCCAAGAATTTTCTTTAATGCAGCCAAAATCTGACTATCATAATTTGCTCTAATAACTTGTGGAGCAAGAGCATGAACTGCACATAGAAAAAACATATTACCGTCATAGTCAGCAGGTTCCAATGCTTCTAACCACATCTGAAAAGCAGGAGCAGGTAATGTATTTTTTAATTCTTCTTTTATTTCACTCCAAAGATTTTTTACTTCCAAAATATCCATATATTCATTTTACTATAAAAATAAATTAATATTTTATTTTAAGCGGAAAATCTTTAGGTATTTTCCATCCGTTATAAGCAATCATCGCAGTACAATAAGCACTTGCTTTGTCACAAGAATATAACGCTCCTGTTTTCAATTTTTCAACATCGCCATCCCAAATATATAAAAACGGTTCCATTCCCTTTCTATAAAGATATTTCCAAGCTGACGTGCTATTATTTGGATTAAACTCAAATTGAAACATACATATAGCACCACTACCGGTTATTGTTTTATAATTTTCTAAACAATGAGCAGCATTTTTAGGAAAGAAATAAATTTCTCTATTATGTATCAATGGATAACCAAATGCACTACCATCAGTCAGGTAATATAATTGTACCTTATACAAAGCTTTGTCCTGAGAAGTAACAATTTTTCTATCAACAATTTTCATATAAGGAGCAATATATTTATCAAAATTTCCATTCAATATTCCAGAATAATCCTCCGGTGTTTCTTGTTTGTCATTATCATATTGACCATTAAATGAATAATCCCAAGTAGAAGTATCACCATTATCCGCAATAGACTGTTGGATTGCCTGATTAAAAATAGAATAAAACTTCTTCAATCGAACTTCAGTAATATGATTATTATAATTTGCAATCAGCACAGGAAGTGTTAATGCAGCAACAACTCCAATAACCCCTAAAGTAATTA
Source organism: uncultured Candidatus Melainabacteria bacterium (assembly GCA_934675225.1). GTDB lineage: Bacteria > Cyanobacteriota > Vampirovibrionia > Gastranaerophilales > Gastranaerophilaceae > Stercorousia. Next base: position 3,521 of record CAKUQA010000019.1, read on the forward strand.
AAACCTCTGCAAGTGTAAACGCTCTTAAGTTTTTCATGCCAGCCTCTCAAATGTTTCAAATTCATAGTAATTTATCAATATTATTAGTAATTAATTACTAACAATATAACAAATACCCAAAAATTTGTCAATTATAACCAATTAAAAGTTATAATTGCAATTAGAGGTATTATGTCAGTTAGAACAAGCATTAAAACATTATTATTACAAGAAAATATGACTTTAACAGAATTGGCAAAAATAGCCACAAATTTAACAGGTAAACAATATACTGTAGACAGTTTATCTAGAAAATTACAAAATGAAACGATGAAATATAATGAAGCAGAAATGCTTGTTAATTGTCTTGGTTATAAAATTAATTTTGAAAAAACTGACAAATTTTAAACAAACAATTCATATAAAACAACTGCACAAGAAACAGACAAATTTAAAGATTCTACATTAGTTGCCATTTCTATTTTTACGGATTTTGTAGAAAAATTAATCAACTCATCAGAAAGTCCATCAGCTTCTGAACCAAACATTACAACGGCTTTTTCATCAATTTTGCAATTTTTCAGGAAATGAGTTGCTCTTGGTAGAGTTGCAATTCTGTCATAATCGGCAAAAGTGTTTTTTAACTCCTCAAAATCAGTAATATAAACAACAGGAATTTTCCATAAATTTCCAACAGTTGAACGTACACACTTTGGATTATACAAATCAGCGCACTCTTTTCCATACAAAACAACTGCATCTGCTCCAAAGGCAACAGAAGTTCTTAAAATTGTACCTAAATTTCCTAAATCTTTAACATTTTCTAATAGAACAATTTTTTTTGCTGTTTTCAAATCATTTATTGAATATTCTTTTTTACGAGCAACAGCAACAACATCCGGAGCAGAATCCGTTGTAGTAATTTTTTTCAAAACAGCATCATTAGTAAAAATCAATCTGTCTTTCAAAAAACTATACTGTTCAGCTTTTTCTTTTAGAACAAAAACGTTTTCAAGTTCTAATCCGGCGTTAAAAGCTTCTTCCACGCATTTATGACCTTCCAACAAAAATTTATTTTCTTTATCTCTGTATTTTTTTTGTTGAAGTTTAACTGTTTCTTTTACCAAATTGTTACTTACACTCGTAATTTCTTGCACTTAAATTACCTCAAATTCTTTTAACCATTCTTTTTCTTTTTCATTTAGCATAGAAAAATCAATCAGTTTTTTCTCATAATTCATGTGCACAAAAGATGTTATTTTTCCATCTTTCATATAACAAGAATTTTCCAACCTTACTCCGAAATAATTTTCATTATAAAGTCCCGGTTCAATTGTAAAGCACATATTGTCTTTAATCTCAGTTTTAGCCATTTCATTTTTACTTAAATTTGGCGGGTATTCATGCACGCTGATTCCGATACCATGTCCCAAACCATGATTAAAAACAAATCCTTCTATTTCATTTTCTGAATAAATTTTTCGAGCTAAATTATCAATATTGTAGCCAATAAATTGTTCTCTCGCTCCTTGCTCAAGAGAACTACCTTGAGAAGTAGGCTTATAATTATAAGCATTCAAAAACATTTTCAAAACAGTTGTATAAACCTTCTTTTGAAGTTCTGAAGGAGTTCCTTTAACAAATACTCTGGTAATATCCGTTGCAAGACCTTGCTCGTAGTACGCACCACAATCTATCAAAACAAGACTTCCTTCATGTAATATTTCGTCTTTAGAACATTTTGAATAATGCGCCAAAGCGGAGTTTTTATCTTTTGCAACAATAGATTTAAAGCTTAAACTCTTTGCTCCAAACTTTTTAAACTCTTTTTCCAATTGTTCGGAAATGTCGTATTCAGAAATATTATCAGTATTCTCAATATATTCTCTAATCGCCTTAACAGCCAAATCTGTCCGTCTAAAAGCATCTATATAGTGAGCAATTTCTTCATTTGTTTTTACTGACTTCATCAACTTTATCGGACTGTCATCCAAAACTTGAACTTTATCTCCAATCAAATTGTAATCATAAGCATTTATGGTAGACTTATCTACAAAAATTTTCCCATTATAACTTTCTGCAAAATCATCAATATCATCAAGCAAACGAGCTCTACCGGCTAAAATTACAGCTTTACCTCTAATTTTGGATGAATAATTTTCGGAAAAATCCCTTAAATTAAACAAATAAGAAACTTCTTCCAAATTAGTTATTAAAACTGCTCCATCGTAATCTAAGTCCTTTATCTTATCTTCAACCAGAACACCCTCAACTTTAACAATATTTGCTTCAGGTCTTTTTGACTGTTTATCCAACGGATCAATGTTCAATAACCTTAACTGAACACCTTGCTTTTGCAAATACTCAAGTCTTTTCTGAGAATTTTTCTTTGCAAACAGCCCCAATATTTCATTTGCAGGAATTTTTTTCGCTAACTCATCCAAAAATACCTGTCCCGTTTGTAATTTAACAACGGTTACAAGCTCATGGTTAACTTCCAAATCTGCTTGAATATGGTATCTACCATCAACAAATAACAAAATTTTATTTGGTGTGACCAAAACATCTCCGGCAGACCCCGAAAAACCGGTTAAAAAATAACGAGAATTTTCTTCTAACGAAGTATACTCCTCCAAATATTTATTTGTAGAATTAACGAGCAGGTAGTTTAATCCCTGCTCATTCATAAATTTTCTAACTATGTCTACTGCATTATTCATCAATCATGCCTGTAAGTTGAATTAAATGCCAACCAAATTGAGTTTCAACAGGATTTGAAATCTCACCAACTTCTTTTAGTGAAAAACTTGCATCTTCAAATGGTTTTACCATAACTCCTCTTTTAAAAAAGCCCAAATCTCCACCTTCATGACCTGACGGACACAAAGAAACTTGTCTTGCAGCTTCCTCAAAAGAAATTTTTCCATCATTTATATCTGAACGAAGCTTATTAGCTTCTTCTTCTGTTTTCACTAAAATGTGACTTGCTCGAACTTCTTTTAACATATTATCTCCTTTTTATTTAAAAATTTTAGTCTCACTGTCTTAAAAATAATAACATAAAAATTTACTATTCACAAAAAATACCAATAAAAAGACCTGCTCGGGGGGAGCAGGCATGCATATCAAACATAGAGTCTGTTTATGAAAAATTTGTACATAGTATATCTTAGAGAATAAGCCTGTTACATTTTAAACCAAACCGCTAAAGAAAAAATCTTGTCGCAACCCCGAATAAGTGTCTGGATATAACAAGCTTACATTTATATAATACCGTTTTTTAACACAGTTTTCACCACTCTTTAGAATAACTTTTATTATAAACTTATAACAAATTAGAACTAATCCTAAAGAACTAGTTTTTTATTTTAGCTATTGCAATATTTTTTTTTTATATTATAGTAGAGTTATGCGGAAGTAACTCAATGGCTAGAGTACCTGCCTTCCAAGCAGGCTGTTGCGAGTTCGAGTCTCGTCTTCCGCTTTTTTAGTGCAAAATTTAGGGATATAAAACTATGCTAGAGCAAATGGCGGTTAACGCGGATAATATTAATAAAGTTTTTTCTACTTTCAAAATAAGCATGTTTCTTGGAATAATTATTAACATTGTAATTATTTCAGTTCTTTTTAAACTTACTGACGTATTCATTGGGAAATTAAAAAATAAATTTTTAACAACAGAAAATTCTTCGACACTTTTACACATTTTCCCGATATTGGAAAGAGTAATAAAGATTTTGGTATTCTTCTTTATTACGGCATCATTTCTGCAAAGTCAAGGATATTCTTTGACTTCCCTAATTGCAGGCTTTGGAATTACAGGATTAGCTGTTGGTTTTGCAGCTCAACAAACAATTGCATCCATGTTCGGAACTCTTGCGATTTTAACTGACAAAGTTTTTAAAATTGGAGATTATATAAAAGTTAACAATGTTGAAGGATATGTTGAAAATATTACTTTACATTCAACAAAAGTCAGAACTCCTGACAATTTTATGGTCACTATTCCAAATAGCATTATAGATTCTAACATCGTTGAAAATGTATCAAGAGCAAAAAAACGAAAAATCCAAGTAATTTTTGGGGTTACTTACGACACTAGTGAAGAAAAACTACAAAAAGCAATAAATATAATTAAATCAACAATGAAATCTCGTCATGATGTTACGCAAGATTTTAGAGTTAACATTGATGCATTAGATAACAGTTCTATCAATATCAAGTTATTCGGATACATAAAAACATCTTCAGTAATTACATTGGAAAAAGTTCGTGGAGAAATATTGTTTGAAATAATTAAACAATTTAGAACTGAAGGAATTGACTTTGCGTTTCCATCTCAAACTGTTTATATTGCCAAATAGAAGAAAAATTATAAAAAATGAACATAAAAATAATTGCACTTGGAAAAATTAAAGAAAAATTTCTTAAAGAAGGTATTGACGAATTTTTAAAACGCCTCACACCTTATGCTTCAGTAGAAGTATTAGAACTATCACCGATTGAAATTAAAGACGAAAACTTAACCGCAAAAGTTCTAGAACAAGAGGGAGAAAAAATTCTTTCTCATATCAAACCACAATCTTTTGTAATAACAATGGAAATTAACGGGAAAATGTTTTCTTCAGAAGAATTTGCCAAAAAGATTGAAGATTTAACAAATGATGGCACTAGTGAAATAATCTTTGTTATAGGTTCATCATGCGGAATTTCACCAATCGTATCCAATAGAGCAAACTTAAAAATGAGCATGTCTAAAATGACATTTTTACATCAATTTGCCAGATTAATTCTAATTGAACAAATTTATAGAGCATTTAAAATCATAAAAGGTGAAACATATCATAAATAAGGCTATGAGCTATAATTTGCATCTTAAATAAATTTTTCGTCTATTTGGTTTAACCAAAAACATATAATATATGGTACAATTTTCGACAAAAGGAGAAATTTATATGAAACAATTTGAACTTAACCTTCCAATGGAAGAACTCGAAATGCGTACTGACAAAGACCATTTAATGACAAAAAAGATGCTAAAATGTGATGCACCCGAATATTTAGAACTTGCAGACGGAGACAAAGAAACACTTAAACATTTGGTTAAAGCCGCATATATACTTGAAAAAATTAATATGCAAATTGATTGCCATCACAATCTTGAATTCAAGGCTTTTTTAGAAGAAGAAATAAAAAAAGGCAACAAACAAGCAGAATTAACAAAAATTTTATTTGATGCTCAAAAAGGAATGAACGCAATTGACACAATGTCAAATAAAATTAATCTTGCAAAAGGAATAACCGAAAAATTAGGGAAAGGTGTTTATCCTGAAGATTTGTCAAAAGAAGAATTTCATTCAATTTTAACCAAAATGATTAATGAAGGTAAAATAGAAGAAGTCAAAAAGATATTAACTCAACGTTCAGTTGTAGAAAGAAAAGGTGACGAACTTGTTGGTATTGACTATATAGACAAATTTAAAGACGACTTTAACAAAATGGCTGATGAAATAGATAAAGCCGCTGAAACATCTACAAATGCAGATTTTACAGAATACCTAAAACTTCAATCAAAAGCTTTGCGCACAGCAGATCCAATGCTTGATGCTTATGCAGATAAAAAATGGGCTACTTTGCAAGATACACCTCTAGAATTTACAATTACCAGAGAAAATTATGAGGACGAAATGACCGGTACTATTGCAGAAAACAAAGATTTATCTGCTCTTTTAGAACAACACGGGATAAAAGCTACTCCAAAAGACTTTTTAGGTGGCAGAGTCGGGATTGTAAATAAAAAGGGGACAGAAGCTCTTATGGCAATAAAACAATATCTTCCAACTCTTGCTCAAAATATGCCTTATGCAAATGAATATGAACAAAATATTTCACCCGATAAAGACACAAAACAAACTATGGTTGACGTTGACTTGGTTGCTGTATGTGGAGATGTTGGGGCTTACAGAGGCGGTATTACATTGGCAGAAAACCTTCCGAACGACGACAAATTATCTCTTACAATCGGTGGAGGAAGAAGAAATGTTTACCATAGGCAAATCCGCTTTATCAGCGATATGAAAAAACTTCAAGAAAGACTTGATGCAATACTAGATAAAGAACAACACAAATATTATCTTGATGAAGCTGATCATTGGTTTACAATAGGGCATGAAAATGCTCACTCTCTTGGACCTAAAAAAGCTTGTGAAACTTTAGGGAAATACAGAAATATTATCGAAGAAAATAAAGCTGATATGGGCTCATTGGCTTTTGTTGACTTATTGACAGAACTCGGGATGTATACAGAAGAACAACGCAAACAAATTATTGTAACTACTGTTGCTGATAACTTCTTGAAATCAAAACCAACAATGAGTCAAGCTCACAGAGTTCGTACCGTAATGCAAAATAAATATTTTTCAGAACGCGGAGCTTACGACATTATTGATGGAAAAATTCACGTTAATATTGACAAAGTTGTTCCTATTGCAAAAGAAATGTTATCAGAAATTATTCGAATTCACATTGACGGAGAATTTGAAAAAGCTGAAAAATATTTTCTTGACAACTT
>CAKUQA010000020.1 GCA_934675225.1 uncultured Candidatus Melainabacteria bacterium
GTTCTTTGCAAAAAGCACATTTGCCACGTAAACAAATATAAGAAACAACCGGTATGTTGTGCCACCATTTTAATGGGGTTTGGCATTTCGGGCATTTTGATGCAGGGAAAACTATTGATTCTTCCGATAATGTTCTTAATATTACAACATTTAAAAAACTTCCAATACAAAGTCCTGTAATAAATACCAATGCAAGTATTGTAATAAGCGCTCCCATTTTATGTCTCCTTTGATATTTTACTTTTCGTCTTTTGCTTTTATAATTTCATACATTTTGCTTAAAGCCTTTTTTAAACGTCTTGAAACTTGCATCTGAGAAATGTGTATTTTTTCTGAAATTTCTCGCTGATTTAAATCTTGGTAGTAACACATTTCAACTATTTGTTGCAAGTCTTTAGGCAATTTTTTTATAGCTTCAGCAAGCATAATTTTATTTTCATAAGAATTCATGAATTCCTGATAATCGCCTGCCGGAATTTTATCAATTAAAGTCAAATCATCATCATCCACCGTTGATATAGCTTGGTCTAAGGATAACGTACTTTTGCAAAGTTCAATTTCCATAACTTCATGGATTTTTTTTACGGTAACTCCGACAATGTCAGCAATTTGTTCTTCAGTCGGTTCTTCAAAACCTTTTTCTTTAAGAGTTTTTACCGCAGAACTTATTTTGAATACAAGTTCTTGCAATTCCCTTGGAGCTTTAATTATAGATGCTTTATCACGTAAGTAATGCTTAATTTCTCCTCTAATGAAATAAGAAGCATAGGTTTTAAATCTTGTATTTTTGTCAGGTTTAAAAAATTCAATAGCTTTAATTAAACCTATTGAGCCTACTTGGACAAGATCCTCATTTGAAATACCGGATTGTGCAGAGATATTACCCGCAATTTTCTTTACAAGTTGCATTCCGCTTTCTACAATATTTAAATGAAGCATTCTTTTTTTCTTCTCGTCTTTGCAACTGATATATGCAAAAAGCAAGTCATCTATGTTTTCGTTTGTGTTATTTTTGTTTTCTAACAAATTCTTGTCCATTATGAATAACATTATAGCATAATAATTTTATTTTCAAAATCATTAAATATATGTAAATAATGTTTGGCATAATAAATTTTTGTGATACTATTGAAATTAGTAAAATGGAGTAGAAAAATGATTACAATAAAAGATGTTGAGCATGTTGCAAAATTAGCAAGATTAGAGTTAACTGAAGAAGAAAAAGAACTTTATACAAAACAACTTGGAGATGTTTTAAAGTATGTTGACCAAATGAATGAAGTTGATACTTCAAATGTTAAGCCGATGACTCAGGTAATAGATTTTTGCAACGTAATGAGAGAGGACAAAGTTGTTCAAGAAATCGGCAAAGAAGCTTTGATGTCAAATGCTCCTGAAGTTGAAGGTGATTTCTTTAAAGTTCCAAAGATTAATTAAATTCATAATTAATTATTGTTTAAACTTTTTCTAACTTAAAAGGGTTAGAGCGTGTGCTGTTTTATTTTTTTTGTATAAGGGTGTTGACATGACAAAATATATTTTTATAACCGGTGGTGTAGTTAGTTCCTTGGGAAAAGGTATAGTTGCTGCATCTTTAGGAAGATTGTTGAGAGCAAGAGGTTTTTCTGTAATAAACCAAAAATTTGACCCTTATATAAATGTTGATCCCGGTACAATGAGTCCGTTTCAACATGGAGAAGTTTTTGTTACGGATGATGGTGCAGAGACCGATTTGGATTTAGGACACTATGAAAGATTTACAGATACTTCTTTAGGAAAGTTTAACAATGTAACTTCCGGAAGTGTTTATCAAACGGTTATAGAAAAAGAGCGCCGTGGAGATTATCTTGGGGCAACTGTTCAGGTAATTCCACATATTACAAATGAAATAAAGTCCAGAATTTTAGGTGCAACTAAACAATTTAATCCGGATTTTCAATTGATTGAGATTGGTGGGACAATTGGTGACATTGAAAGTTTACCGTTTATTGAAGCAATACGACAATTTAAATCTGAAATTGGGATAGGAAATGCAATTTCTGTTCATACTACTTTATTGCCATATTTGCCTACATCAGGTGAATTAAAGACCAAACCTTCTCAACACAGTGTTCAAGTTTTAAGAAGTTATGGTATTCAACCTGAAATTTTGGTTTGTAGGACTTCAAAACCAATTCCAAAAACTGAAAAGGAAAAGTTGGCTCTATTTTGTTCTGTGCCAAAAGAAGCAGTAATTGAATGTCGTGATATGAAAAGTATTTATGAAGTTCCTTTAGCTTTAGAAGAACAAAATATGGCTCATGTTGCATTAGAAATGCTTAGAGTTGAAGATAGAGATGCAGATTTAGCAAATTGGAAAAAACTTGTAGAAAATATTAAAAATCCGCATGGAACTGTTAAAGTCGCAATTGCAGGTAAATATACGAAGTTGTCTGATGCTTATATTTCTGTAGTAGAGTCTTTAAAACATGCAGGATATGCTGATGACGTAAAAGTTGAAATTAAATGGATAAATTCTGAAGAATGTATTGATATGAAAAAATGCAAAGAATTACTATCAGATGTTCAAGCTGTTGTTGTTCCTGGCGGGTTTGGTGTTCGAGGAATAGAGGGCAAATTGAATGTAATTCGTTATGCAAGAGAAAATAATTTACCATTCTTGGGACTTTGTTTGGGAATGCAGTGCGCAGTTATAGAATTTGCTCGTAATGTTGTTGGAATTAAAGATGCTAATTCTAAAGAATTTGATGAAAATGCACAAAATCCTGTTATTGATTTAATGCTTGAACAAAAAAATGTTCATGGATATGGTGGTACAATGAGACTTGGTGCTTATGATTGTGTTTTGAAAAAAGGTTCAAAAGCAGAAGCGGCGTACGGTGTAGATAGAATATCCGAGCGTCATAGACATAGATATGAAGTTAATAATGAATATATAGATAGAATTGCAGAAAAAGGGTTAGTATTTTCAGGAATGTCTCCTGATGGGATGTTAGCAGAAATTGTTGAATTGCCGGAATTAGATTGGTTTGTTGCTTGTCAATTCCATCCTGAATTTAAGTCACGCCCTGAAAGACCGCATCCTTTGTTCAAAGGTTTAATAGATGCTGTAGTCGCTAGAATTTCATAGAGATTATGATTTGTAATTAGTGCTATTGGTAGATAATATAATATATATAGAAAAATCCTCTGAGTTGTGCTCAGAGGATTTTTTATATTTGAAGAAAGAAATTATTTGATTATGCAGCTTGTGCTGTTTGTTTTGGAGCATTCATTTTTACTTCTTTAGCTGTTGCTTCAGAGTTAGCTGCTGCTTGTGGTTGAGGTTCCATTTTTACTTCTTTTGCTGTTGTTTGTTCAGCAGGCATTTGTTCTAGTTTTGCAAGTGCTGCTGTTGCGGCTTTTTGAACATTTTCGTCTTTGTCGTTTTTAGCAATTGTAAACAATGTTGTTAGGTCTTGTTTGTAAGCTGGTTGTTGGATATAGCTTAATGCTTCAATTGCTGATGTTCTTACCATTGGGTTAGGGTTGTTCTTTAACTGTTCTACAATTGTTACTGCTCCTGGTAGTTCAGTTAAAGGAACTGTTGAGCCTGTTAATTTTGCAACTTCGTCACCATATAATTTTTGCATTATTGATGATGTGAACATAGCATAGCTTTTATTTCTTTCTGCTTGTTCCATTGGAGTGATTGTTGTTGCTAGTTTTTTGTCAGCATCTGAAAGTTGTTCGCCTTTCATTAATTTTTCTCTTGCTGCAATTTGTTCAGCTGATGGACCTTCAAGTTTGCTTGAATCTGTGTTAACGATTGTATTTAATGCATTAACTACTTTTTCGTCTAACAATTCAGTAGCTTTTTGAGGTTCGTCTTTTACCATATTGGCAATTTCTTCCATCGCATTTGCTTGAACTTCATAGTCTGGATTAGACAATTTTGCAATAAATGAATTCAAATCAACTTGCGGTGCCATTGGGGCAGGTTGTTCAATCTCAACTTTTGGAGCTTCTGCTTTAGGAGCTTCAGCTGTAGGTTGAGTTACCATTGGAGCCGGTGTATTAATATTTTGTTGTTGAATAACCTGAGGTGCTGCTTGAGCTGCTGTCGGTTCTGCTACTTGTGGAGCAGGTGGAATTGTTTGTCCTGGCATGCTTGCTACAGGTTGTTGTGGCATGTAATATGGTTGAACCGGTGCCTGCGGATAATCATATAATTGTGCTTGTGGGTAGTTGTAAAGAGGCATTGTTGGTTGAGCGTATTGAGGTACGTTCATAGCAACTTGCCCAACACCTGGGGCACTAACTGATGGGTTGTGTACGTCAATCTTTACTGCATTGTAATTAGGAGCAGGTGTAGCCTGTGGATATTGCGCATATTGTGGTGCGTATGGCTGCACTTGGGGCTGTTGCATGTAAGGATTTACTAAATTTGGAGCTTGAATCATTTAATTTCTTCCTTTCAATAAAATATTTCTATATTTTTATTCTACTGTTTAAATATCCCTCAAGATAGAAAATTGCTAAAATTTCGATTTTTTTTAATAATTCTTAACAAAAAAGTTTAAAACCTGTAAATTTTGATAAATTTTTGTTTGTGCTATAATGTTTGTGTGCACAGATGAACGGGATTGTATAAAATGATTATTAACAGAAAAGAAAAAAAGTCTATTAGGTCTGCTTTTGGAAAAACTTTAGCTGAATTAGGAAAAACTAATCCAAATATTGTTGTTTTGGATGCTGATTTGTCATGCTCTACGCAAACTCAAATATTTGCAAAAGAATTTCCTGAAAGATTTTTTGATTGCGGTATCGCGGAACAAGATTTAATTACTACTGCTACAGGTTTATCAACTACTGGAAAAATCCCTTTTGCAGCAAGTTTTGCAGTGTTTATAACCGGTAGAGCTTACGATCAGATAAGAAACTCTGTTTGCTATCCAAAGTTTAATGTAAAAGTTGTAGGTACACATGGCGGTATTACTGTTGGTGAAGATGGTGCAAGTCATGAAGCATTAGAAGATATCTCTTTAATGCGAGGTTTACCAAATATGTCAGTTATGGTTCCTGCTGATTGCAGAGAATGTGAACAAATTCTTAAATATGCTGCAGAACATGATGGACCTATGTATATTAGAATTCCACGTTCAAATGTTTGTGACGTATTTGATGATAATTATAAATTCGATTTTAATAAAGCAAATGTTTTGCAAAATGGTAGTGATGCTGTAGTATTTACTAATGGTGAAATGTTGGCTGAAGTTATTGATGCAGTTAACGAATTAGAAAAAGAAGGCTTTTCTATTGCGATTGTTAATGTTCCGGTTGTAAAACCAATTGACCGTCAAACTATTGTTGAAACTGCTAAAAAATCAAAATTTGTAATTACAGTAGAAAATCATTCAGTCATGGGTGGTTTAGGTAGTGCTGTTTGTGAAGTTCTTGCAGAAGAATATCCGACTCGTGTTCACAAAATAGGTGTTCAAGACAAGTTCGGACAAAGCGGTACTGCAGAACAATTGCTGGATTGTTATGGTTTATCAGCCGAAAAATTAACAACAACAATTAAACAATATATAAATAAATATTGTGAAAAATAAAGGAAAAAAATGAATCAATTTATTCAATTTAGATCAGTTACAAAAAAGTATAAAAATGACCATTATGCGTTAAAAAACATAAATCTTGACATTATGTCAGGAGAATTTGTTTTTATTGTTGGTGCATCAGGAGCCGGCAAATCAACGTTAATGAAGCTATTGTACAATGAAGAACGCCCGACAAGTGGTACTGTTACAATTGGCGGAATTAATATTGCTAATTTGTCAAATGATAAAGTTCCAAATTTGAGAAGATGTATGGGAATTGTTTTTCAGGATTACAAACTTCTTCAAAATCAAAGTGTGTATGATAATGTTGCTTATGTTATCAGAACTCTTGGTATTAGCTCTAAAGAAATTAATGCAAGGGTTTCAGGTGCTTTGAAAATTGTAGGTTTGTATGATAAAATGAACGCTACGCCTTCAGAATTGTCAGGTGGGGAACAACAAAGAGTCGGAATTGCAAGAGCTATTGTGAATGGACCTCCTTTGTTGATAGCAGACGAACCTACCGGTAATTTAGACCCGAAAAACTCTATGGAAATTATGCAAATTTTGGATCAAATTAATCAAAGAGGTATTACCGTAATTGTGTCAACTCATGATAATGTTATGGTAGATTATTTTAGAAAAAGAGTTATTACTCTTGATAATGGCGAAGTTGTAAGAGATATACAAGCAGGTACTTATGAATAATTCAAAAGCAGAAATAAAGAAAAAAGTAAAAAAACACATTCCAAAGGACTGGTTGTGTGAGCTAAGAATATTATATCGTTTAACCAAACAGACAGTGCATGATATTGCAAGGACAGGAATTGTAAATTTAGTTATAATAACTACAATGGCGGCAATATTGACTATATTTGCTTCTTTTTTCCGCTCTGCAATTTCAATCTCTGCTTTTGCTCATGAACTTGGGAATGTATTAGAAATTTCTGTTTATTTAAAAGATAATGCTGATGCTAATGTCGCAAAAACAAGGATTAAAGAGTTTGAACATGTTGAAAGTGTTGCTTTGGTTCCAAAAGCTGCTTCTTGGTCAAACTTGAAACGAGAAATGGATTTACCTGATATTGAAAATCCGTTACCCGACACTTTACATGTAAAAGTCGATAAACCTGAAAATATAGATACTGTCTTTAAAAACATTAAACAATTAAATTCTGTTGAGGATATGAGTTATGCTCAGGATTTAGCTAAAAAAATCGAAGCTTTAAACCATGTTGTAAATGTTATAACAATTTTGGTTGTAATAATTATGGCTATGTTGACTGTTACAATTATAAATAATACTATTCAGCTTGTAATACAATCCAGAAAAGAAGAAATTGAAATTATGCGTTTGATGGGTGTTTCTAATTGGTATATTAGGTTCCCGTTAATTATGCAGGGTGCATTTTATGGGTTTTCAGGTGCAGTAATTGCATTGTTGCCTTTGAATTGTGTTCAAAACGGGCTAAATCACATGCATCAATTTTTTATGGTTCCAACTCCGTTATATGCGCAAAATTTTGTAATTGCAGTTATGTTTGCGATGGCTATTTTATTCGGTGCGGGTGGTAGTTTCTTATGTATAAAAAAACATTTACAGGTATAGCTGATGTCTGATAAAAATATTATTCTATTAATATCTGAAAATGAAAAATTGGCAAATGAATTAAAATCAAAGTTAATTTTTTTAAGAAAAAATGATAGTGTTTTATTGTCTAACTATGAGCAAGCTAATCAAAATATAGTTTTATCGCAACCGGATGTTGTTTTTGTGCATGAATGCAGTTCCAAAAACGCAACTTTGGAATTGGTGAAAAATATAAAAAAAAATAAAAACATTTGCATTTTTTTATTAGTTGATGATTATGATGAGGAATTGATATTGGCATGTTATGATGTCGGTATTGATGATTTTGCTCTAACCGGTGCCGGGGCTTATGAACTCGTAATTAGAACTGTTAATAACATAAAACATAATTCTCGAAAAATATCAGCATATAGAAATTTGAAGTTACTGGAGCAATTAAATGTAATTGATGATTTTACGGGGCTGTATAGTTATAATTATGCCAAACAAATTATTGAAAATATAATAGATGATAATTTGTTGGCTGATGGAATGTTTTTGGCAATTGCGCCGTCAGAAAAATCTAAAAGCAAATTTTCTATTGAAAAAATGGCAGAAGCAATATTGGCATCAATAAGATGTGATGATTTGGCAACTTTGGGTAAGGGAGCTAAGTTTTATGTTCTTTTACCTAAAACAGATTTTAATGGTGCTATCGTTGTTTTAAATAAGATAAAAGAATCTTATGGTGGTGATTTTGAATTATGTGCCGGAATTTCTGAGATTGTTCATAAATCTTTTGATGAAATGGAACGAGATGCTTTACAGGCATTATCGGATTCAATGGCAACAAATGCTGAATACACATTGGCTAATAGTAAAGAGGAAACTCTCGATGAGTGGCTTGATGATGCAATAGATGCTCCAAAAAATTATAAAATATTTAAACAAATGTTTAATAAGAAATTGGAAAAAGTTATAACTCCTGTTTTTTACAGACTTCAAAAAGCTTGGGAAGAAAAGCTCTTTAATACAGAAATAGAGCAATTTACGAATGAGGAAATGTGTGTTTTCCACTTAAAGAATAAAAAACAAGATAGTACGTTAAGGATTATTTATCCAGGTTTTGCAAAAATTATTATCTCTGTTACGCATGAAGGTTTGGATAGCCCTGAAAATAAGGAAATACAATTACCTTTAACTAAAATTTCGCAAAAAGAATTGGTAAGCATTGTAGAAGATTTTATTAAAGATTTTAAATATACAGCAGTTTAAAGGAGAAATTATGAATACATTATCAGCAGAAAATAGTTTAGTATTAATTATAGATATTCAAGAAAGGTTGGTTGCTGCCTTAGATAAAGATGACATTGTTTCAAATGCAGTTAAAGTTGCAAGTGCCGCAAAATTTTTGGATATTCCGGTGTTGTTAACAGAACAATATCCAAAAGGGTTAGGACATACAGTTCCACAATTGCAAGAAGTGTTGCCGGAGGGTAGTGAAGTTGTTGAAAAAACGTATTTTAATGCATTGTTAGAAGATGGCATGCTTGATAAAATTAAATCTTTTGGTAAAAAACAAGTTGTTATTTTTGGTATAGAAACTCATATTTGTGTTCATCAAACAGCAGCAGCTTTGATTGAAGAAGGTTTTGATGTTTATGTAATAAAAGATGCTTGTGCAAGTCGAAACAAATATGAGTTCAAGCAGGGAATAGCAGCTATGAATGCGAACGGAGTAAAAGTTTCTTGTGTTGAAATTGCTTTGTTTGAATGGTTGAAGGGAGCAAAAAATCCTAAATTTAAAGAAGTTCAGGCATTAATTAAATAATATGAAATAGACAAGAAGTTGTAAAAAGCTCTCAATTTGAGAGCTTTTTTATTTATCAAATTCAAATAATTCCGGTAATTTTATTTTTAATGCTCTTGATATTTTAAATAACATTATCAGACTAGGATTTCTTTGTCCTCTTTCCAAAAAACTCATGTATGTTCTGTGAATATTTAATTTTTCGGCAAGTTCTTCTTGAGAATAATTAGCTTCTCGGCGTTTTCTTTTTAAAGTTTCTCCAAAGTTTTTCAGTATTTTTGTGTTCATTGATATATACTATATTAATGTTACTATTAGTAACACATACAATAGGTAACAAAAATGTCACAAACGGCTAGTATATCTATACAATAATCATTATTTACTATATAATAATATTATAGGTATAAGGAGCGTATAATGAAAAAATCTTTTGGTTTTACACTTGCTGAAGTATTGGTAACTCTTGGGATTATTGGGGTAGTTGCAGCTATGACTTTGCCTGTTTTAATGGCGAATTATCAAAAACAACAAACTGTTGTGAAATTAAAAAAAGCTTATTCTATTTTAGGTCAAGTTGCGCAAAAAGCTATTGCGGATAATGGCGATGTTTCTTTGGTAGCCGGTGAAGCAGTTAGTTCTGATAATGTTAAAGATTTTTTTACAACTTACTGGCTTCCATATTTTAATGCTCCAAAAATCTATAGTAGAGCAGCAGATGATTGGCAAACCAATAAAATTGATGGTTGGGAGTATGTCGGTTTAAATGGAAAGCCCTATGATGTATCT
>CAKUQA010000021.1 GCA_934675225.1 uncultured Candidatus Melainabacteria bacterium
ATACAGGAGCACCAGGTTCGGATACCCGTGCGCCAGGAAGCGCAGACCTAAGAGTGCCATCTGAATAAATCCCCAGAACAAATAAATCACGTCCGACAATATTAGGACCTTTTTGGGCATTTACATCAACAATCAAGTCTCCAACTAAATTTGGAATATAATCCGGACTTAATGTACCCAATACCCCATCCGCTGTCGGGGAAGAAACACTATACTTAGCACAAATTGCTGCTCCACTGGCAATAACAACACATGGGGCAGTTGCATCACTGAACACAGTAACACTTCCTCCATTTATATTTCTATAATTAGTTGCAAGACAATCTGAAGGTGAACCGGTACAAGTTTTTACAATTTTAAATTGATTTGCTAAAAATGTTCCCATAGCAGTATCACTGCGCACACCTGCTTCTAACAAATTCACCGCATTTTTACTTGTTATTTGGCTTTGTGCAGCCTGTTGAAATTCACTATACACTTTGTGCAACTGTGTAGTATAACTCTGATTACGATAATTCGACATCAAAGAAGGAACTGTCATCGCTGATACAACACCTATAATTCCAAGTGTTACTAAAACTTCTGCCAAAGTAAAGGCACAACGTCTGTTTTTTGATTTTACTAAATTTCTCATTTTCTAACTCCCATAAATAAAGTTCATATTGTATTATAACATATTTTTCAGTGTTTGTGTAGAGGAAATTACATTTATTTACATGTAATGGATTTTTAGCATTTTTTTACATAAAATATTATTGTGAAAGGATAGTTATGGAATTAATTTTAGACATACTTTACATTTATGTAGCGATATATTCATTATATTTCTTAGCTTTAGCTATAAGAAATCTTAATGACCAAGCTTTCAAAATTGAAAAAAGATATTCTCAGTATGAAGAAAAAGATAACCTTGCAGTTGTTATTTATGCAAGAAATAACAAAATTACACTTGATAACATAGTAAAAGAATTAAAGATGCAAGATTATCCAATCAACAACTTTAGAGTATTTGTTATACTTGACAACTGTTCTGACGGTTCTGAACAACTATTTGCAGGAGACAATTTTGTAAACCTTATAAATATTACAGATGTTGGTACTGTTGGGAAAGACCAAGCTGTTTCTATGCTAATTGAAAGACTCTCTAAAGATCAAACTATTGATTCTTATGTTTTTATAGATGCAGACAGAAGTATTCCTTCAAACTTTTTAACATCGATAAATTCTGGACTGGTAAAACACAGTGTATTATGCGGTGAAACACTTATTATTACAGATAATTTAGGCCCAGTTGATAAAATTAAAGCTGCATATCAAAAATATCACATGAATTTTATGAGAAAAGCGCGTTCTTTATTTGGACTTGCAGCAAGTGCTGATTCCGGCGTATTCGTTATAAAAAAAGATATTGTTGATGAAATTGGCTCTGTAGATTTCAAAGATGTTAATTCTGAGCTAAAATACAGTTTGCTTTTATCTAAAATAAAGTGTCCTTGCACTTATAATCCCAATATTCAAACTTATGTTGATACAGCAAACTACGAATTTAGAAAATCTAGATTGTCTGCAAGACTTGACCTATTTAAAAATTGTTTTACTCAGGTCGGAAAAAGCAATTTTGGCTTTGCAGAACACACGTTCTCATTACTTAATCCAAATATTTGGATGATTTTGTTGGTATATGCTGCAGTAATGAAGCACTCCTACAGATATTATTTCTTTGTAGATTTTAGAATAGTTCTTTTATCATTCTTAATCCTTGTTGCAGGATTTGGAATAAGTTTAATTAATTCAAAACTTAGATTTAGAGAAATTGTTCTTTTATGTTTATATCCGATTTATTCTCTATGCCACATTATAAAAAATCTTCCTCCTGTTAGAAGTATTCGTGCCAAAATAACACAAAAAGAAGAACTTCCAGAAGGAACAGAAAAGCTTGCAATTGACGCTTTTGTTATGAATACAGCAGGTAGAGAACTTCCTTGTAAATTGGAATTTATATCAGAATCCGGTTTAGCAAAAATTAAATTCATGTACAAAAAGAAAAAATTTGTAACCGGAAAGCATTTAAGAATGATTGATGCGCTACAAGAAATTCGACAAAGATTGTATGAATATGGTTTTGTACTAAAAATTTGTAGTTGTTGCAAATACTTCACATCAAATGTAGACGGCTCAACAAATATGCTAAAAGGCTTCTGTAACAGCGATTACCCGAGCCCTTCAATTACAGGGCAAAAGCCGACATTAATATGGAATTCTTGTACTGATTTTGAGCCTGCTAAAGTTACTAATCTTCTTGAAGAAATGGTTGAAGCACAAGAGACTCAGGAACAATCTCATTAAGCATATAAAAAGAACCACAAATAATTTTCATATAGTCCTTAGGCAATTCGTCTAAGGACTTAAAATTTTTAGACGGATACTCGCAAGCTGCTTGCAATTCTTCAACAGTGCATGAGTTTGGATTATTAAAATGATAAAAATAAATTTCATCACCGCGAGAAAACAAAATTTGCATCATTTTAACATAATCTTTATTTTGCAAACATCCAAAAACAAAACAACGTTTTTTATTCGGATAATAAAAATCCAAACTATCTCTTAACGCCATAGCACCATTCGGATTATGAGAAGCATCAATTATCAAATCTTCACGACACAACTCAAAACGACATGGATGTTTTACATCGCGCAAAGCTTCTTGTATAAGATTTTCTGAGATTTGCGGAAATAAATAGCGAACAGCTGCAAGCGCAAGCGATAAATTTTCTTGTTGACAAGTTCCTTTCAAAGACAAATTTGTTGTATCTTCAAATGGTGTCACCATAACAAATAACGAATTTTCAGCATCTGCTTTGTCCTTAATTTCTTCATACCCTTCTGAGGTAAATACAGGACAATTTGGTTTTATAATTCCAGCTTTTTCAAAAGCTATTTTAGATTTTGTATTTCCGAGTCTTTCGGTATGATCTAAATCAATGTGTGTAATAATAGAACAAAGATTTGTTTTTATAACATTTGTAGCATCAAAACGACCACCTAGTCCTGTTTCTAAAACAACAACATCTACATTATTATCTGCAAAATACTTAAACATTACAGCTGTTAAAATTTCAAATTCAGTCAAGTGAATATTATTTTTATCTGCAATTTCACAAATTTCAAAAACTAAATCAGTAAAATCTTCTCTTGAAATATCTTTACCATTGATTTTTATACGTTCTGTATAATTAAAAATATGCGGACTGGAATAAAGCCCGACTTTAATCCCTGCTTTATCTAAAATTGTCGCAATAATAGCACAAACAGAACCTTTGCCGTTTGTGCCGGCAACATGAATGCATTTTAACTTATCTTGAGGATTTCCAAGCAGTTCTAAAACTGCAGTAATTCGTTCCAATCCTAAATCAATATAAAATTTTCCCTGAGATGTCAATAAATTTACAGCGTCATTATACATTTTTTTCATTTGCAATTTCTTTCAATTGTCCAACGATTTTTTCTGTTCCATCAAATTTTGCAAGAGCCAAAGAATTTTTTTGCAATACTTCTAATCTTGATTTGTCTTGCATTAAAGCTTCAATCGTTTCAAAGAAACTTTTTTCGTTAGCATCTTTATCCTCAATATATAATCCAGCATTTTTTTCGACCATAAATTTCGCATTTTTTCTCTGATGGTCAGCTGCAGCATGAGGATAAGGGACAAAAATTGAAGCTATACCAGAAGCACAAATTTCAGAAATACTCAAAGAGCCTGAACGTGAAATCGCAATATCTGATGCTTTTAAAGCTGTTACCATATCCTCAAAGTAAGGTTTAACAATTATATTCTTATCTGATTCATATTGTGGGTAATCACGAATTAATTGTTCAATTACTCTGTCATAATTTTTCTTTCCAGTTTGGAATATAACTTGCATATCAAAATCTTTTGAAAATGATTTTACAACTTCAACAGCTGCATCATTAATAGTTCTTGCACCTTGAGAACCACCCATTATTATAATTGTTGTTTTATTTTGTAAACCTAAACGTTTTCTTGCTTCCTCTTTCGAAAGAGTTTTAAATTCGGCTCTTATCGGATTGCCATTTACTACACAGTTTTTATTTTGAATAAATTTACAAGCACTTTCAAACGCAACAGAGACATATTTTGCTCCGCTGGAAAGCTTCCTTGTAACTAGCCCAGGTTGAGCATCACAATCATGCATCATATAAGGAACTTTTAACAATTTAGCAGCAATCAAAGCAGGAGCAGAAACATAACCACCTGTTCCAAACACAGCATCTGGCTTATATTTTTTGATATAATAACAACTTTTTAAAACTGCAAAAACTAACTGCCCCCCCCATTTAATCAAATCGAAACTTAAACATCTGGGCATACCATGAACATTAACACCTAAAAAATTATAACCTTTTTGATTTACAATATCATACTCAAGATTTTTAGGATTGCCAATATAAAAAATTTCTTCATCCCTCAAAGCCTCTGCAACTGCAATAGCCGGATAAATGTGTCCTCCCGTACCTCCACCTGTTATAAAAAATCTACTCATTAATATCTAGTCCTTATTTTTTTTATTCTTTTTTTAGAAATATTCAAAAGTATTCCAACCATAATTAAAGAAACAATCAAAGACGAACCACCATAACTTATGAAAGGAAGTGGAACACCGGTTGTTGGTAAAAACGAACTTGCAACACTCATATTCATAAATGCCTGAAATACAATTGAAAAAGTAATACCAACTGCCAAAAGTTTTCCATACATATCAGGACATCTTGCAGCAATTACAAATCCTCTTTGTAAGAATGTAAAGAATAATCCTATCACAAGTACACATCCAACAAAACCTAATTCTTCAGCAATAATCGCAAAAATAAAGTCAGTGTGGCATTCCGGAAGATAAGACAACTTTTGTATAGAACCGCCATATCCAACACCACTAAAGCCACCTGAAGCAAATGCAATCAAAGATTGAATAATATTATAGCCGGCACCAAGCGGATCAAGTTCCGGATGTCTCCAAGTTTTAATACGTTGTAACTGATAAGGTTTAATAATAGTTGTCAAACCGATAATAAGAGTTACAAACATTGTACCAACGCAACTTAGAAATAACTTTACAGAACCACCGGCTGCCATATACATAACAACCGTTGTCATTCCTAAAAGGATAACCATTGACAAGTTTGGCTGAATAAATATTAAACCTGCCATCGCAATTATTGGGAAAAACGCCCAAACCCATTTGTTTTGGTCAAACAAGTTAGCATCTTTTCTAAAAGCACTTGCCAAAAGTAAAACAACAGCAGGTTTTGCAAACTCAGAAGGCTGTAATTGAAAACCGGCAAGATTTATCCATCTTTTAGCACCATTTACAACAACACCTAAAGGAGTAAAATCAACTAAAAATAACGCAATCAGAATAGAAGCCATAACAACAACATTCCAATCTGCAAGTTTTTTATAATCATAATTCATAAAAAACTTTAAGCCGAAAAAACCGACAACGAAACAAATTAATTGTTTTATTAAAAATTGAGCCGGATTTCCACCTTCATCCAAACATTTTGGAGCAGTAGCTGAAAATATTGCTAAAAATCCAATTATCACAAGGAATGCCACTACTATCAACAGAGTTGTATCCGGAGAAGAAATAATCACACTCTGAATTTGCGGGTCTGCATTATTATTTGGTTCACGTCTAATTGATCTTTGATAGGACATATTCCTTGAAAACCTTTCCTCTTTCTTCATATCCGCTAAACATATCAAAACTTGCACATGCTGGAGATAACAAAACAACATCCGGATTTAACTCAATAGCCTTATCTATTGCAGATTGCATTGTATTCTCTCTAATAATATTTTCAAAGCCATTTTTTCTTAAATTTTCATCAAATCTATCAGCAGCTTCTCCAATTAATATGACAGTTTTAATGTGCTTATTTATTGCCTCACAAAATTCTGTCAAATCTGTATTTTTATCACGTCCACCGGCAATTAGAACAACATCACAATTATTAAAAGAATTTATTGCAACAAGACTCGCTTCCGGATTAGTAGCCTTTGAGTCATTATAAAATACTGTTTTACCCAATTCGGCAAACTTTTCTAATCTATGTTCAGGCACTTTGAAAGACATTATAGACTTTCTGATATTTTCATCAGAAATACCTTCTAATTTTGCAACTATCACTGCGCACATAACATTTTGATAATTGTGATTACCAATCAAAGGACAATCCTTTAAATCAATTATCTTATCTTCTTTACCGTCACGCTTAAAATAAATAGCTTCGTCTTTAATATATGAGCAATTTTCTCCAATATTAGCATCAAATAAAAATACCGTTCCACCGCATTCTTTTGCAAATTCTAAAAGTCTTGCATCTTTAGCATTCAAAACCGAAAAAGCCGGAGCCTGAGGGGTTTTAAAAATTTTAGCTTTAGCTTTAAAATAATTTTCCAGCCCTAGATGCCAGTCAATATGATCAGGCGTAAAATTAGTAAAAATCGAAATTTGCGGTCTAAAAGAATTGCTATACTCTAACTGAAAAGAACTACATTCGCAAACCATAAAATCAATATCTCTGTCTAACAAATCACAAGGCGGAACTCCGTAATTTCCACAAGGTTCAGCTTTGTATTCAGACGACAAAATATGAGCAGTTAATGCTGTAGTTGTTGTTTTTCCGTTAGTTCCAGTTATTGCAATAAAAGGAGTTTGGGTTTGGGTAGAAGCCAATTCAACTTCTGATATTACAGGAATATGAACACTTGCAAGTTTTTGCATTATTTCTGCTCTTGGAGGAATTCCCGGACTGGTAACAGCAATATAAGCATCTTTTATAAATTCATCACTATGACCGCCAAATTCAACATTTATACCGGCAGCCTTTAATTCATTAAGTACTTCTGCATCTTCAGGTTTTTCAGCTCTAAATTCAGTAATATATACATCAGCTCCAACTTTATTCAAATACTTAGCAGCTGAAATTCCACTTTTTGAAAAACCTAATACCAAAACTTTCTTATCTGTAAATTTCAAACTTGGACAATTCATTATAAAATACCTCTATTCAACAAAACATATACAATTACGGCTGACAAAGAAAGAATTGCTGAAACTAGAGCAAACACTGTAACAACTTTTTTCTCACTCCATTCACATAATTCAAAATGGTGATGGATAGGAGCCATTTTAAATACTCTTTTACCTGTTGTCTTAAAACTTGTTACCTGAATAATAACCGACAATGTTTCCATAACGAAAACACCTGCTATTAATACTAAAAGTATTTCAAATTTACCTAATACTGCAACTGTACCTAACAAACCGCCAATTGCTAAAGAGCCCGTATCGCCCATAAAAACTTCAGCTTTTGGTTTGTTATATTTCAAAAATCCTGCTAGAGCACCAGCAAC
Organism: uncultured Candidatus Melainabacteria bacterium; assembly: GCA_934675225.1. Classification (GTDB taxonomy): domain Bacteria; phylum Cyanobacteriota; class Vampirovibrionia; order Gastranaerophilales; family Gastranaerophilaceae; genus Stercorousia. Next base: position 7,439 of record CAKUQA010000021.1, read on the forward strand.
ACAAGCAGAGATAACTGCTGCTTCCGGATAACCTGAAAAGAAAGCAATTAAAGCGCAAGCTAAGAATGCAAACACACCTGTTGAAGCAGCTAAACCATCTAATCCATCTGTTAAGTTATAGGCATTAGAAGCTCCAGTAATAACTATCACACCAAATATCGGATAAAACCAACCCAAGTGCAACACATAATGTCCGATAGCAACATCACCTGCACCGGATTTTGTCATCATCAAATATAAAATAGGCAACATAGCAATTGCGATTTGTCTTAACAATTTTCCTTTTGCAGACATACCGTCATTTTTCTTCCCTTTAATTTTCAAATAATCGTCTTGAAAACCTTCAAAAGTATAAAATAAAAGAGTTAAAAGAATAATAAAAGCTTCTGTATCAAGTCTTTGAGCCATAGCCAAAGCAATTATAGAACCTAAAATAACTGCAACAATTATAAAAACACCACCTGTTGTTGGTGTACCTTGTTTTTTAGCATGCGTTTCAGGTGCGCAATCCTTAACATATTGTCCAATCATGTGCTTTTTCAAAAAATCTATATACGGAACTCCAAAAAGCAAACATAATATCATTCCTAGTAAAAACGCAACTGCTAGCATTATCATTTTTTATACCCTCTTTAATTTATTTAATTTTTATACTTCAACCGACATAAAAAAATGTCTTATTTTTTTAAATTTTCAATAATTTCTTCAAACTTCATAGAACGAGAAGCCTTTAAGAATATTGTAATACCCTCATGCAAATTATCAAGAATGTAACGAGATGTTTCAATATTATCTTTAAATTGTTTCACATCAAATCCATATTTTAATAATTCATCACCTATAAATTTTGCTAAATTTCCAACTGTTATAAAAAGAATTTTTTGACCTTTAAATTTGTTGCCAATGAACTTTCCAACTTCACGATGAAATTCAATTTCATTTTCACCAAGCTCACCCATATTTCCAAGAATAACAACAGGATTTTTATACAGTTCCAAAAAAGTTGAAACAGAAGCCTTCATAGATTCAGGATTTGCATTATAACTGTCATTTATTACCCTGAAACCTTTCATATCTTCTTCTTCCCAACGTTTTTCTATCGGATGATATTTTGCAAGCCCTTTTTTTATTTCATCATAAGTCATTCCGAGTTTAATGCCAACTTCTATTGCGGCAAGAGAATTTTCAATATTATATTCCCCCTCAACATTAAGTTCATATTCCATATCCTTATACACAAATTTTGAATAACCGCTTCGTTTTTCAAGAATTCGAACATCATTTAGAGAATAAAATATTTTTTCACCATCAAAATTTGCAAATTTTTTCAATCTAGGATTATCATTAGCGATTAAAGTTTCTTTTAAATGAGAAGTTATTTCACATTTTGCTTTTGCAATATTATCAAGGCTTCCCAATCTTCCAATATGCGCAGAACCGGCATTGGTTATTACGGCATAGTCAGGCTCAGCATATTTATCAATAAGCTCAATTTCGCCAAATCCTCTCATGCCCATTTCTATAATTAAGACTTGAGTATCTTCCGACATTGATAAAACTGTTTGGCAAAAACCAATTTCGTTATTATGATTAGAAAAAGTTTTGTGAGTTTTATATTTTTCTGAAGCAACAGAATAAATCATTTCTTTGGTAGTAGTTTTACCGGAACTTCCTGTAACTCCAATGACTTTTGGAGCATATTTTTTACGGGCAAAATTTGCAATTTGCAAATAAGCAGTCAATGTATCCGGAACTTTTAATGCGAAATCCGCAGGGCATTCTGTTTTGGAATAAAAGCACCCAACAGCACCCGCTTTTAATGCCTTGTCACAAAAAGCTTCACCATCAAAACTTGCACCTTTTAACGGTAAATAAATATCTCCTTTTTTAATAGTTCTGGTATCAGTTGATATTTCAAAATCTCCATCTATATTTCCATTTACTTCAGCATTAGTTGCCTTTTTCAATTCTTCAAGCGTAAACTTCATATTTAAACCTTTAAAAATCTATCCATAAATTATTTTACCGCAAACAAATTTCCAAAAACAGAAAGTTAATAAATGTTAATACCGCTTGACATGTCAGCTTTAGCAGAGGATAATAACAGATGTATTAGTATGCGGTAACTCGTTTTAAAATTTCCATTTTGGAAATACGATACCCAAGTAGAAAGGAAAGATAAATGTTCGCAATTGTTGAAACAGGCGGAAAACAATATCAAGTAGAAGAAGGAAGATATCTTGATGTTGAATTACTAGAAGGCGACAAAG
>CAKUQA010000022.1 GCA_934675225.1 uncultured Candidatus Melainabacteria bacterium
CCTCTTTTGGCTCCTTCGTAACTCGTATCAGTTATCCATAATTTAGTTGTAATAAATAATTCATCACGAGGAATTCCGCAGTTCTTGATAGCACGACCGACAGCTTCTTCGTTCTTATAAGCCGCAGCTGTATCAATCAACCTGTATCCGGCTTTAATTGCTTCTATCGTTGCTTTTTCGCATTCTTCTAAATTTTCCATCCGAAATACCCCAAATCCTATTGGGGGAATTTCTACTCCGTTATTCAATCTGATTGTAGAGTTTAAGTTTTTAATCATGTTTGAGCCTCCTTGGTTTTTAACCATTTATGCTTCATTATATATTTTTTATCATCTTATTCTTATTATAAAATATTTTTACAATAATAACCAATATAAATAATCTATCGTTTATTATAGCTTGAACGAATAGTTTGTTTTGTTATAATTATGGTGAAAGAAGTTAGGTGTATTATGGATATTCGCTTATTAAAATATTTTTTAGCAGTAGCAAGAGAAGAAAATATCACACGAGCAGCTGAAAAATTATATATTTCTCAACCATCACTATCAAAACAATTGATAGAGCTTGAAAAGGAATTGGGTAAAAAACTTTTGGTTAGAGGAAAAAGAAAAATAACTCTAACAGAAGAAGGTGTTATTTTGCGAAAAAGAGCCGAAGAAATTGTTTCTTTGCTTGAAAAAACAGAAAGAGAAATCGGTTCAGATTTAAGCAATATTGAAGGAGAAATTTCTATTGGCGGAAATCCTGCAAAAACAATATTAAAAACTGCATCTAATTTAGTAAAAAAATATAATGGTGTTAAGTTTAATTTTTATAGTGGTGATGCCGAAGATGTATGTGAAAGACTTGAACATGGAAGTTTAGATTTTGCGATCTTACTGGAGCCTGTTGATAGTGTGAAATATGACTACATATCCTTACCGGACGGTTCAGAGTGGGGAATATTAATGTCCTCTGATTGTAAATTGGCAAAACAACAGTTTATAACAAAAGAAAACTTAAAATCCTTACCGCTAATTTTGCATAGAAGAATTGGATTACAACGTGTTATTGCAAAGTGGGCTGATATAAATTTGGAAGATTTGAATATTGTAGCATCTTATAATGTTGTGCAGGGTAGTCCAATTTCGTTCGTAGAAAGCGGTTTGGGGTATTTTTTGACAACGAAAGATTTGATTGAAAAAAGCCTGAATGAAAATGTATGTTTTATTCCACTAAAACCCAAACTTGCCACAAAGTATGCTTTAGTTTGGAAACGCTATCCAATATTTACAAAACCTGCAAATGCGTTTTTAGAAGAAATAAAAAATATTTTGAAATAATGTTTATTTAGACCTTGATAAACTTTAATTTCTTGATGCCATGACAAAAGATAAAGAAAACAATGCTAGTATATTTAGAAAAAATGCGTTTACTCGTAATAGTCAAACCATTCGTTCTAAATAATCAAACCAAGTGTTTTTTTACATCAATTTAGTCTCAAAAGGGACTGTTTTGGGACTGGTGGATTTTTGGTAGAGTGAGCTACTGTGTTGTGAAACTCGTAAGAGCATTAAGTCCGATTGAGCGGTGATTTTGCTTTGCAAAATTGTAGCGAAATTAAGGACTATGCGTACCCAAATAATCCAATTTAGTTTTGTTGATTTTAGAACATTTTAGCATTTGACCTGAATGCAACATTTTATATTGGTTTCTGTGGTAAATCTGGTCAATTCCAAGTAAGACATAGATTTTAGAGATATTGTCAATGGTAATTGTGGTAAATCTAAGTTATTTGTTAGTTTCGAGTAGGTTATAGGTCTTAAATTCCCTGATAGATACCGAAACGATGAATTTGGAAGCTATTTTTTGAAAAGCTATTTATAATAAGTTTGTGAACAAGTAAAGAAAGGAACAAACTTATGAAATGGCTAGGAATTGCGTTAGTAATCTACATTTTTGTAAATGGCTTTATGAATGAAATCAGAGGTCGAATAGGAAGTTATAACTCTGATAACAATTATTATGACGATTACAATGATGAATACGAAGAAAATTACTACAATAATGAAAATGATATGTGGGCAAATTCTGCACCTGCTCAAAATAACGTGGATTATAGCAGTCCAAAATTTGATACAAGTTTCATTTCACACGACAAACCGCCTGAATATCACCACAAAGACACTTATGAGTACAAAATGTTGGTTCGTGTTAGAGGTAGCAAATATGCAAGACAGGAAGAAATAGTTGTAAAAGCTCACAACAGAGCCGAAGCTAAGCAAAAAGCTATAAATATGGGTTATGACATTATTAGATGTAATTGAGAAACAGCACTTTACTCGTAAGAAATAAAAGTATGGATGAATTTGAATTTGTAAATTTGAAGAATGATAAATAGTTATACAAACTTAAAATATTAAGGATAATTTTATGGAACAAAACACGCAGAAAATCACAACTGGAATTGATAAGTTAGATTCATTATTTATTGGATTAAAACAAAATTCCATTATTCTTTTAGGTGGAAAACCTGAAAATGACGTAACAAATTTTTCATTAAATTTATTAGCAAATCTTTGTATTAGTGGTAAAAAATGCTTATTTTGTTCATTTGGTTTATGGAGACAAGAATTGTTAAGGCGATTAATTGTTAGAAAACTACACAATGATTTTATGGAAGTAGAAAAGTCACATTTTAAAAACTACTTAAGTTTCATAGCAAAAGCATTAGAAAATATTTCTCAGTGGAATTTAGAGACATTTGAACTTTTAGGAGATGAACATTCGTTAGAGCTAAAAATTAAAGAATTTAAGTCTGATTATATTTTTATTGATTGTTATGAAGATTTAGAGCAACTTATTTCATTTGATAACGATGTTGTCAATTTTGTCAAAGAAATAGCAGAAAAATATAATGCAAGCATTTTTATAAATACTCTTTTGCGAAGAAACATAAGTGAAAGAACTCCAAAATGCATTACAATTTTTGACATAAATGTCCCTAAAGAAATAATAAAAATGGCAGATGATATAATTCTTGCGTATTACTATGATTATGCGGAATTTAGATGTCGTTATGTAGAAAAAGAGAAAAAAGTAATTGATATTACATCTGTAAAATTAAACAAAACGATTGCTCTAAATTATGATACAAATACGGGCAAAATATGGTAATCCCATTTTTTATCAATACCCTATGTACGCATAAAGAGTAAAGTGGGTAAAATCTCAAATTTTCAATAGAAAACAATTGGAGATAGAATGTATTTAACAAAAGAAGAACTAATCATATTACAAGGTTTGAAAAACAATCTAACATTTGCAGAAATTAATAAAAATTTATCTAAGCCAATACGAACCTGCGACCCAAGAATTGATTCACTTTGTCAAAAATACGGAGTTGCTGATAGGGTAGAACTTGTAAATAAAGCAGATTTAGAAAAGGTGAGTGTTGCAGATATTGAAGAAATACCTTATTGGGAATACGAAAACTCTCAACTTGTACAAAGTATTCCAATCTGTAAAAAATCGGTAAAAAATCTTTTAACACTACTGGAACAGGTTGAAAATGATAAACAGGATTTCAAATTGGTTTATTCTTCCAACAAGCTGAACAAATTCTTGATTTTAGAAAGAGGAACCGAAAAAATTTATCTATATAGGCAAAGACTTATTTCTCCTCTTTCCCAACGAAAGCCCAAATAAGTGCAATCAACCAAAATAATAAAGTCCAACCAAGTAGAAAGTTTATGAGAAATATTGCTAAACTATGTGGGTGTTTCCTAACCCTTGCAATCCAAAGGGGTAAGAAAGCAATCCATAGCAGGAATATAACGAGTATGCCTATTCCTAAGCCACTCCAAAAACTTTCTAGAATTATCCAATACGAAATTGTTACTATTAAGAAAATAGCAATAACTATGTAGCTTAAAATTCCCATAATACTAATATGTTCCTTTACCGTTAATTACCACCTAATTTCGTTAAAACCGTTAGCTTTTAGAAACTCATTACATTCTTTGAAAGGTTTGTAGTTTGTATCGTTAAATGCAGGAATTTCACCATTGTAGATAGCTTTTGTACAAGCTTGATAATTGTTGGATGGATGAGAAGAACGCAAAAGCTTAATCAATGGATATTGTTGGTTAAACACTAATTCTTGTTCTTTCCCCTTATATGCAAGTGTTTTTATCTCATTAGCTTTTCTTCCCCATAACATAATTACTAGAGGTTGCTTATACTCTGTCTTAACTTTAAGAAGTTTAGAAATTACTTGATTTATAAAATCTTGCCAAGCTTTAATATGGAAATCCTGATTATTAGGAGCAAATGTTAATGCTGTATTTAACAATAAAACACCTTGCTCTTTCCAAGCTGACAAATTTGTATGAGTATTATCTATGCCCAAATCGTCTTTAATCTTATGAAAAATATTTCTTAAAGAATCATCAGCAGGAATAGAACCATCTCTATAAGAAAAAGCAAGTCCATTCTTCAAATTTACAAATTTACAAAATATTATATAGATAATAACTTGGGCAGTAGAAAGGATGTATTCATGAATTACATTGAATTTTTCAAGCTTCAGGCTAAAAACTTATTGAGAGATTACAAAACTCAAGAGGTCTATCAGGACGGAGAATTTGAACTTTTTAGGTATAAACCTAAGTATTTTGATGTCGAGGCAATCTTTGGTGACTTTGGCAATTTAAGAAGTATTTTTGCAGATTATTATTGTGATGAAACTGATTTTAAATTGGGCAATGCTCAACATATTATTGCTTTATTGGTTGGTTTTGATAAATGGTCAGATTTAATCAATGCCAAAGAACAAGAATTGGAGCTTGCAAAATTTTTATTTGATAATCAGGACAAAATCTCTGTTATAGAACTTAATGGAGCCATACAAAATTATGAAAATAATTATGGTTTCGATTGTAACACTGGTTTTAAGCTAGAATGGTTGAATACATTAGATAAACACTCTTTTACTTGGCTTCCTGTCTATTCAATTCCACATTTAAAAAAATATGGTTGGAATTCAACATATCAAAGAAATGCGGAATTACCTAACTTAATAAAAAAGCAAGAACAGCGAGAACGTAGGGAATACAAAAAGCAATTGAAACAAGAGCGAGAAAATATTTTAGCAAAAGAAGATAAAGGTAATAATATCATATGTTTGCATTGTGGAAATATTTGTCCTATCGATGAAATGTTTATTCATAAAATCGGTTGCGATGGTGAAGATTGGGATTTAATCCCTACAAAGGAACCTGTTAAGATTGAAATTTAAGAGTATGAGAAAGCGTGAATTATGTTTGTAATTCACGCTTTTTGTTTATAATTAAGGCATTTACCACAATTACCATTTGTAAAAATCCTAAAATATATGCATAACTTTAGATTGACCACATTTACCGCAAAAACCAATATAAAATATTGTGTTTAGGACAAAAGCTAAAATGCTCTAAAATCAACAAAATTTTTCACCAGTCCCAAAACAGTCCCTTTTGGGACTAAATTCTTCTGTTTTTAATAAATAGAGATGGGGTAAAAAGGCACTAAAAAAGAGCCTTTTCGGCTCTTATTAAAATGGAGCGGGAGACGAGGCTCGTGTCTTGTTCGCTCGCATTTAACGGCAATTCCGCATTTTGCTTATTGGACTTTGTCCAATTGCAAAACTGCTCCAGCCTCAGCTCGCTCACGCAACTCGCAAAAAAGCTTGTTCAATCCACTATCTCTACAAATTAAAAAGACCCACCTTTTGGTGAGTCTTTTTAATGGAGCGGGAGACGAGGCTCGAACTCGCGACATCTTCCTTGGCAAGGAAGCATTCTACCACTGAATTACCCCCGCATTGGGTACCTCTTTATTATTACATGAAAGATTTTTTTTTGCAAGCGTTTTTTGTAAAAAACTGAAAAAGAGTTCAAATTTGTGGTTAAATAGGCATAATATATTGTTATGCCACTTGTTCTTCTTTTTCATTACTGTCTAGCGAGCGAACATTTATATCAAGTCTATTGCCAAATTGTTTTTTTAAGATGTTTACAAGTTCATTCGAACTATCTACCCAGAACATTGAAGCTGCAAGGATTTTTACGTCGTCCTCCAAATCTTTAAGCTTAAATGTAACAGGGTCTGAGCCGGCATGCTGACATAAAATGTTTTTTAAATATACAACTTCTTCAAATTTAAAGTCGTCATGCATTGTAATAGTAAATATATTTGAATTATCTACTGTTTTTACACTTTCAACCAAAAGTGTTGGTGGTTCGTCATCACTTCTTCTGCTTACTTTACCGGAAATAATTACTCTCTGTTCATTTTGCAAAAAGTCTCCATATTCTTGGATTGTTCTATTAAAAGCAATAACTTCAATCTTCCCGGACAAATCTTCTACTGTTATAAATCTGATAAATTTTGTTGGATCTTTTTTGGTTGGAATTTGTTTTACTGCTGTAATTAACCCACAAATAGTAACAATTTTATCATTCGGTAATTCTGCAATTTCAGTAATTTTGTGTGTCATTAAAAACGGTAATTTACTTCTGATTGTTGAAAGCGGATGGCTAGTTACATAAAAGCCCAAGAATTCTTTTTCAAAGTTCTGTAATGTTCTTGCATCATATTCTTCGTCAGAACCTGATAATTGAAATTTTGCATCCTCAATTGCAGAAGAATCGCCAAGCATGTCGAATAAACTACCTTGTCCGGATTCTTTGGCTTTTGATTCTTTTGAAGCTGTTGCCGTAATATATTCAATGTTATCCATTAACTGTTTACGACTTTTTTCTATAGATGCAAAAGCTCCTGCTTTAATCAAACCTTCTAAAGTCTTTTTATTAGAACATTTTGTATCAAGTCTTTTTATATAGTCATAAATAGATTTGTATTCACCGTTTTCTTCACGTTCTTTAATAATATCTTCAATAACGGCTTCTCCAACTTGTTTGATAGAAGCTAAGCCAAAACGAATATTTTTACCGTCCGGTGCATATTCTAAGAATGATTTATTTATATCAGGAGGAAGAACCTTAATTCCGTATTTTAAAGCTTCTTCAATATATGCCTGAGTCTTTTCTTGGTCTCCTGCAACACTTGATAATAAAGCAGATAGATATTCTACAGGATAATGGCATTTTAAATAAGCTGTTTGATATGATACAAAAGCGTAAGCTGATGAGTGCGCACGGTTAAAGCAATAAGCTGCGAAATTTTGGATTTGGTTAAATAGTTTTTTTGCATCTTCCGCTTTCATTCCATATTTTGCAGAACCTTCAATAAGCTTACCTTCTTGAGCAGCCATGGCTTCCGGATCCTTGTGCCCCATCATACGACGAACCTGATCGGCTTGACCTAATGAGTAATCAGCCATAACTTGGAATATTTGCATGATTTGCTCTTGGTAAACCATTGTCCCATAGGTATCTTTTAGGATTGGCTCAAGTCGTGGATGTGCATAAGTAATTGCTTGACGTCCATGTTTCCTTTCTACAAAGTCGTCTACCATGCCGGAACCAAGCGGACCTGGTCTGAACAATGCAACCAAAGCACCTAAATCTTCAAAAACGTCGGGTTTAAGTTTTTTTACCAAACTGGTCATGCCGGAAGATTCAAGCTGGAATACCCCAACTGTTTCACCGCGTACAAGCATGTCATAAGTTGGTTTATCATCAAGTGGAATGTGGTTAATATCAACATCAATCCCCTGACACTTTTTGATTAACTTAACTGTTTTATGAATCATTGTCAGGTTACGTAATCCCAAAAAGTCCATTTTTAACAGTTTCATTTTTTCAAGGATTTCTCGGTGATATTGAGTAATAATAATTCCATCTTTAGAAGGTTGAACTGGAACGATTTGGTCTAAAGGTTTGTACGAGATAATTACACCTGCAGCGTGCATACCGATACCACATTTAATACCTTCAACACATTTTGCGGTATCAATTACTCTTTTTATTTCAGGATCCTCATCATAAAGTCTTTTTAGTTCAGAGCCTTCAATCATAGAACCTTCAATTGTATCCTCAATTAAAGATGCTGTCTTGTTACTTTTGGCATATTCCATACCGAATACTCTTGCAACACTTTTGAAAGCGTTTCTTGCCGCAAGAGTACTGAATGTAATAATTTGGCAAACTTTGTCAGCCCCGTATTTATCTACTACATAGTCAATAACTTCGCCACGTTTTTCGATACAAAAGTCGGTATCAATATCTGGCATACTGAATCGTTCAGGGTTCAAAAATCTTTCAAACAATAGATGGTGTCGAATTGGGTCAAGGTCTGTAATATCAAGAGCATAAGCTACAACAGAACCTGCTGCCGAGCCTCTCCCAGGGCCTACCGGAATATCATGAGTTTTGGCAAAATGGATGAAATCCCACGTGATTAAGAAGTACGCTGAAAAGCCCATTTTTTCAATAATACCTAACTCATATTTTACACGTTCTTTTAATTCAGGGGTAATATTTTCTTCGCCATATTTGCGTTTCAAACCTTGCATAACAAGTTCTTCAAGATAAGAATCTGTTGTATGGTTTGGTGGAACTTTAAAATCTGGTAATGGAGCTTCCCATTTGATTGTAACATGGCACTGTTCTGCAATATCAACAGTGTTTTTCATACATTGGTCAAATGTTTCAGAATCCATCCATTTGAATGCATCACGCATTTCAGATACTGTTTTTACATAGAATTCGTTATTTGGAAAATGAAAACGATTTTCTTCATCCTTCATTGACTGGGTTTGCATACAAAGAAGTGTATCATGCCAGTCGGCATCTTCTTTTCTCAAGTAGTGAGAGTCATTTGTGATGACCATTTTTATATCGAGTTCTTTTGCGATTTTTATTAAGTCAGGATTTGTTCGTTTTTGTTCTTCTAGCCCATGGTCTTGAAGTTCTATATAGTAATCATCACCAAATAAATCTTTAAAACGTTTTGCGGTTGCTTTTGCTTCTTCATAATCTCCCTTTAATAGATTTTGTAAGACTTCTCCGCCTAAACAAGCTGAGCAACAGATAAGACCTTCATGATGTTTTTCTAAAAGCTCAAAATTTATTCTCGGTTTCATATAAAAACCTTTGCAGGCCGCATCTGAAGCAAGTTTTACCATATTCATGTAGCCGGTATTGTTTTTTGCCAAAAGCACCAAGTGATATCTTGGGTTGTTATGCGGATCTCTTTCATCAAGAGGGCCGTTATGCATGTAAAATTCACAGCCGATAATTGGTTTGATACCTGCCTCTTTAGCTTCCAAATACAAGTCTAAAGCACCATACATAACACCGTGATCAGTTATGGCAACTGCAGGCATGTTATTTTCTTTTGCAAATTTACATAATTCTTTTAGTTTAATAGCGCCGTCTAACAGAGAAAACTCACTGTGTAAGTGCAACGGAACAAATTGAGTGTTTTCATCCATACATGAAATTTTAGCACAAGTTTTATTTAAAAAGCTTTGAATGTTAATTTATATTTATGTAAAATTTTGTTTGATTAAATACAATAGGTAGTTGTGTATTGAAAAAGACTAAAAAATATTATATAATAAGAAACTAATATTAATAAAGAGAGGAACTTTATGAAAAGATTTGAATTAAATGCCATAATTGGCAGGCTCATCGGGGGGGGGGCAATCGCCGTATAACCT
>CAKUQA010000023.1 GCA_934675225.1 uncultured Candidatus Melainabacteria bacterium
GTAGAAAGTTGTCCGTTTGCCGCAAATAATTTTTCAGGAACAGCTATTTTCCCGATATTTTGTAACAAACCTGCATAGTATATCAAATCTGTAGTTTTTTCATTCAAACCTAATTGAACACAAATTTTACGAGCAAGTTTAGCCGTATTTTTAGAATGAGCTACTTTATACTGCCCTTTTGTATCAACAGCATAAGCTAAGTGTTCAACAAAACTTTGTTGATAATCACACAAATCACCAATTAAAGCGGTTAATTCAGCTCTAGCATGCTGTAAATCAGCAACAGTAGATGTATTATCCTCTATAATTTTGTTAGTATCATCAATGCATGACTGCAAGGTCATTGATGTCGCAAAAAGTATTGCAATACTTTCGACAAGCTCTATATATTCTTCATTTATAACCGTATCATTATCAAGAACAATAACACCGGTAGACTTAATATTACAATGCATAGGAACAACAGTAGTTCCATCCGTCACTGTTTCGCCTAAAAGAAAGGCTCTGCCTACAGAACTTGTTTCATCTTCCGCATATTTAGCAATTGCCTCCGAAGTTGTTCCAACAAGCTCTAATTCATTATTTTTATCAAGATAAATATGACATGCTTTAAGCTCCAACATTTGACAAATAGATTGAGCTATTGACGTATAAATAGCTTGTTCCTCAGATTTATTAACACTCAACACACAAAGTGTATTTTGTAAAGAATATATAGAAATAAGTTCTTTTAACTGATTTATTAGCCCGGCCTTTTTATCTTTTATATTATTACCAATCTTTCTTGCCAAATCCTCAGAAATAAGATTTTCAGCGATAAAATCACCTAAATTAAGTGCAAAAATTTCTTCAATAGGCTCCTGTCCAACTAAATAATCAGACTGCGAAAACAGTGAAACACCGTTATTATTTTCTTCTCTTTTCATGAAATTTTCCTTACATACATGCCTTCATATATACTTACGGCACAGTATAGAAAAAACTTTAATAAATTTTACAAAAGTTCATACTTTAGTATGGGAAATTTCATACTTTAGTTAAAAATTTTTAATCTAATCTTTTTAATGTTATAATCAAATAAAAGGAGATAATTTTATGGAAATTCGTTGGGTTCAACGCTTTGAGAACTATAAACAAGCACTTTCAAATCTTTCTGAAACTATCGATTGTATAAAAAAAGAGGGAAACTCCAAAATATACACAATGGCTTTAGTTCAAGCATTTGAAATGACATTTGAGCTTGGATGGAAAACCCTGAAAGATTATCTCGAATATACCGGAATTGTCGTAGATACCCCAAGAACAACAATCAAAGAAGCTTTCAGAAGGAATTTTATCACTGATGGACAAGGCTGGATTGAAATGATGGAAGCTCGAAATAAAACATCTCATACATATAAAGAAGAATTTGCAAGAGGACTTTGCAACGACATTTTAACAAATTATTTTAATTTATTTAATGAATTATCAATTTTCTTGGAAGGGGAAGTTGATGAGTAACTTTGGACTACCTGAAAAAGCAATTAACGAAATAAAAAAACTTCTTTCAAAATATCCACAAATAAAAGAAATAAAGATTTTTGGGTCTCGAGCAAAGGGGAATTACAAACCATCTTCAGACATTGATTTGGCACTGTTTGGGAATATTGATGACAAACTTTTAAGACATATTGCATTTGAACTCGAAGAACTTCCTACACCATATCAATTTGACCTTTTGAATTATTCTGATATTAATAACGAAAACCTAAAAAACAGTATAGATAAATTCGGAAAAATATTCTAATCTTCAACTCCGAAAAACTCTCTCAACATTTTATCTTGTTTCAATGTTACGTTGATTTGGAGTGTCTTTATTTCACTTACTTTTACTTCAAAAATTTTTATCAAAATAGTTCCGTATAACTTAAAATCTTTAAACGATTTATCTAAAAAATAATCTTTTCCACTATCAGAAATAATTATAAAATCAGGATAAATATACATTCTGACAGAAGTTCCACGAACCGGAACTGTTTTCCAACACTTTTGAGTTGCAAAATAAGCTATAGGCTTTCCATACTGCTTTATTATTTTACTACTTGCCTTTGTTGAAAGCAACACTACAATAGCCATAATTACAAAACTAAGAAATATAAAACAATAGCAAATTATATCAATCATATATTAATAACCGATTGCCCAATTGAAAGAAGCTGTTTTTTCAGGTTTTGTAACTACCGGAGCAGCTGAATGCACTGCTTGAACTTCAATAACTTTTGCAGCTTTTTGTAACATATTATACTGCATCATTTTGCTATCAACATTGTTGAAAGACTTTAATCTGTCTAAATGATTTTGTAATTCTGCATTTTCATCATTAAGAGTAGTAATTTGACGACTCAATTTATTAAGAGTAAGTTCATTTGACATAGCAAAGTAATAACTAACAAATGCAACTAACACTGCTATTCCTAATAATCCACATAAAGTTTTATTTACTTTTCTTATTGCCATGGCTTTTTGTGATATCTCCTTTTGAAAATACCCCTCGATAACCTGATTTTCTTCCTTTACCGGATTACTTGCATATCCTCTGCTTGAATAACTAACCTGTTCAAATTCTTCTGTTCTTACTCTAGCTGTATTCAACTTTTATACCCCAATACTACCTTCTCTAATCTCTATTCTATTGTTTAGTGCCTTATACATCTAGCTATTCTAAGTTTGGCACTTCTTGATGGTGGATTTTCCCTTATCTCCCATTCACTCGCCGTTATCGGTTTTTTATTTACCAACTCCAATATAGGAGGCGGACAGTGACAAATCATCTGCGATTTATCACAATGGCACTTCTGCGAGTGATATTTTAATAAGTGTTTCACCAATCTGTCCTCCAAAGAGTGAAAACTTATTACACTTATTATAGCACCAAAATCTAATAAATCCAACACATCATTTAGAGTATTTTTTACATTTGTTAACTCTTGATTAACTTCAATACGTATTGCCTGAAAAACCCGAGTAGCAGGGTGAATTGACGATTTTACATGCGGAGTGCAATTTACAATTAAATTAGCTAATTCCGTTGTCGTTTCAAGCTTTTTAAGCATTCTTTGCTCTACGATTTTTTTTGCAATTCTTTTCGAAAATCTTTCTTCTCCATATTCAGAAAAAATCCGAACCAAATCAGCCTCTGAATAGGTATTCACAACATCATACGCCGAAAAATCAGCGTCTTGATTAAATCTCATATCAAGAGGAGCTTCTTTTGAAAACGAAAATCCTCTTTCGCCCTTATGAAATTGATGATAAGACGCCCCAAGGTCAAAAAGAACTCCTCCGGTGATTTTTTCAATCCCCAAAGAATGTAAAACTTTCTTAATATTTGTATAAGAATTTTTTATGATTGTTAAATTTTTATAATCTTTTAATCTTTCTGACGAAGCTTTTATTGCATCTTCATCAACGTCAAAAGCTATCAACCTGCCATTTGGTTGAATACGACTCAAAATCAAGCCACTATGACCACCACCGCCAAGTGTACAATCAACATAAATCTTACCATCTTGACATTCTAATGCGTCAACAGCTTCATTCTTCATCACCGTATAATGCGTAAATTCTTCCATAGAAAAATTGTAGCATGAAAAGATTTAAACTTTTCATTCAAAATTAAATATATAAAAAAGTTGCAAAATAAATTTGCAACTTTTTGTCATTTGCAACTCCTCAACGTGATACGATAGAGAGGCCCTGAAAGACAGATAGAGGGGGGGCTATAATGCCACAATATCAAATGAACAATAACTTGTTAGTAAAACAAACGCCAAAAACAATATTATTTCAAAAGGCTTGTAACCACTTGAAAAACATACAAACTATGATATAATATGAATAGGGAAAAGACCTTAAGAGGTCGCTACTCTTAAAGTCTTTCTTAACTTCCCTAAATTAATACAATGATTAATTTAATCAAAAGCTCTATTACCAGTAGAGCTTTTTTGATAATCACTCTATCAATCATTTTAACCTCCTTTTCTGACCGTATTCTTAACTATACTGTTGTGCCAGTGGAGGTTTTCTATAAGGAAGATTCCCCAAACCTATTATATACATAAATATTATTAAAAAAAAGAACCAAACTTTAAAAAGTTGGTTCTTTTCAAATTTTTGCTTATGAGCAACTTATACAGCTTGTTTCATAGCAGCTTTTACTCTATGGAATGTTTTTTCTTTACCAATAATTGCAAGAATTGCTGTCATATCAGCTCCACAAGTTCTACCGGTAACTGCAGCTCTAATTGCCCACATTGTAACTTTCGGCTTAACTCCTTTTTCTTTATAGTAAGCTCTGAAAGCTTCCAATTTTTCATGCAAGTTTTCTTCTGTCCATTCCCAATCTTTTGCTTGTTCCATAAATGTTTTCAAAACATCTTGAGAAACTTCTGAATCAAGTGTTTCTTTGGCTTTATCTTCCATTACAACATCTTCTCCAAAGAAATAAGTAACTGCATCTGTAATGTCCGATAACAATGTCAAAGGTTCATAAGTAACTTCAACCATACGTGTATATTGAGCATCAGTCAATTCACTTAAATCGTATTTTTTCAAGAATGGTTTCAATTTTTCTTTTAATTCCGGAATAGAAAGCATTTTAATATAATGACTATTCATCCAATTTAATTTATCATATTCAAAAATTGAATTTGAAGAAGAAATTTCATTAATTCTGAAATCCTGAGCAATTTCATCAACTGTTTTAATTTCTTGTCCATCAGAAGGAGACCAACCAAGTAAAGCTACAAAGTTAATCAAAGCATCTGTCAAATATCCTTTTTCAACGAATTCTGAAACAGCAGTTGCGCCGTGACGTTTTGAAAGTTTACTTCTGTCTGGAGCCAAAATCATACCTAAGTGACCAAATTTTGGAACTTCTGCTCCCAAAGCTTCAAAAATCAAAATTTGTTTAAATGTATTTGAAATATGGTCTTCACCACGAATAATATGAGAAATTTTCATCAACATATCATCAATTACAACAGCAAAGTTATATGTCGGAGTTCCGTTTGATTTCATAATAACAAAATCACCCAACAAGTTTGTATCAACGTGAAGTTGACCTTTAACCATATCATCAAAAGTTAACATAGATGTATCATGAAAAGCCTTTTGAGCTTTAGCAATATTAAACCTGATTGCAGGTTTTCTACCTTCTGCTCTAAGTTTTTCTTTTTCTTCTTCTGTCAAATTCAAACATTTTTTTGTATAAACATAAGGTTTTTTATTTCTTGAAGCTTCTTCTTTTTCTGCTTCAAGTTCTTCCGGAGTACAGAAGCATTCATACGCAAAACCTTTGTCTAAAAGTTCTTGTACATATTTTGGATAAATATCAAATCTTTGAGATTGAGTGTAAGGACCATAAGGACCACCAACATCAGGACCTTCATCCCAATTCAAGCCCAAAGCTTTTAAGCTATCAAAAATATTGTCAATGTATTCTTGTTTTGTACGTTCAGCATCAGTATCTTCAATTCTCAAAACAAATTTGCCGTTATTTTTCTTAGCAAACAAGTAATTGAACAAAGCTGTTCTTGCAGTACCAACGTGTAAGTTTCCGCTTGGAGACGGAGCAATTCTTACTCTAACTTCTGTCATAAATTTTCCTCGATTCTATTTATAATTTCGTACTTATAAAACTACCATGCGCAAAATTTATTTTCAAGTTGCTATAATTTTTAAACTCCATAGAAATTTGCAAAAACACTATTAATTAAAAATAAAAATTTTTGCTACTTATAAACTAAATTAATTTGACTAATATTTATTTAACCTCTAAAATATATTTATGAAGAAAGCTTTATTAATAATAATATTATTAGCAATTTTTCAATTACCCTCTTTTTGTGCAAATAAAAAAATGATTCCTACAACAGGTTCTTCTAGCACTAAAGAGGCTTTACCAAATATTTTTATTTATTCAATTCCTGATGACAATTCAAAAACAACTTCAAACGACGAAACAGATGCTTCAGAGGATGAATATGTAAACAATACTCAACAAGAACAGACCGATGAAGAAATTATGCTGAACATGAAGCAAGACACATCGGATGAAACCGCTGAAGAAAACTCCGATAATAATGACATAGCACTCGGTGCTACAGTTTTAAAAGGTTATGCACAATATGTTGAAGATTCAAATTCTATATATTTAAAAGACGACAATAATAATTTCGTGCTTAATTTAAAAAATCCACAAAAAATTTCAGCTTCAAAAGGCTTAAACCTAAGCGATACAACTTCAACAAAAACTATGTTACGCTATGCCGATGACGAATACCATATCGCTCCAAAATCAATTAAAGCAACAGATAAAATCGGAAACTTCACACTCGGAGCAATTTACGGAAACGAAGTTGACAACATCGCTATGTTAGAAACAGAAACAGGTCTTTTTACTAAATATGAAAAAAGCAGATTTGCAGTAAGTTCTTCTGTAAAAAAATCACTAAACACTACTTATGCTCAAGATTACAACACAATTTCAATTACACCGGAATTTAAGCTTAACAATTACATTTCATTAAAAAACACCTTAAAAGCTGACGTAACAAGAAACCGTCGTTCAAATGAACTAATGTTTTCGCTCAACCCTTTTGGCAAAAAAGATTCAGACAAATTACTGTTAGAAGCAGGCGCAAAACAAACATATTATGTAGACTCCGGCGTTAGTAAAACTCAACTTAATTTCCAAGCTACATTCAAATTGTAAATTTATACAAATTTTGTTGTTTTAATAATTTATTTTGTTTATAATTTTTTTGTGAGGTTTTATGGCTGACGAGAACACTAATAAAACAGTAAAAGAAGCGAAGGCTCCTGCAAAAAAGAAAAACAAAACAGGTTTTTATTATTCGTTTTTAACACTTGTTCTATTATTCTGCCTTATTCAAATAGGTTTTGGAGCAATCCTTAATATAACCAAAACTATTTCATACAGAGCAAAAATTTCAACATTAACTAAAATTAGAGATAGCGCAGAAAACCAAAACCAAGAACTTAAACAAGATATAAAATTGTTTTCTACAGCACAAACTCTTGAAGGAATTGCAAGAAACAACCTTAAAATGGCTGGAGAGGATGAAGTTTTAGTACTTATTAATAATAATCAACCTCAAACTACCAAAACAAAAAAACATAAACATAAAAAACACACAAATAAGAAGAAATAACGGGGAATAAATGCAAGAAACTTTGGAATATATTAAACAAGCATTTGATTTAAAGTCTCAAAAATGTTACAAACAAGCAATTGAAATGCTTTATAAAGCACTTGAGCTAGAAAACGACAATTCTGAAATCCTTTTTCAACTCGGAGAACTTTATTTCTTACTAAAAAATCTTCCTCGAGCTACACATTATCTGGAAAAAGTTTTACAAAAAAATGAAAACCATATAGAAGCATTAAAACTTATGCTAAAAATATATGTTTTTTCGGATGAAAAAGAACTTGCATACAAAACAGCTGAACATATTTATGAAATACAAAAAACACCAGAAAACTTAATTGAATTAATAAAAACAGCTGCAAAAACAAATAATTTTAAACAAATAGAAAACCTTGAAAAAGAAGAAATTTCTAATGATAAAGTTTTTTACGAGATAGCAAAAGCCTATTATGAAAACGGCAATTTTGAAACCGCAAAAACAAAACTCGAAAAGGCTCTTTGTTTAAATCCAGAAAATGAAGATGCTCTTATTCTTTTAGGTAAAATTAATTTTGACGAAAATAATTTTGATAAGTCCAGAGAAATATTTAATACTTTTCCAAAAACAACAGAAAATCCGGAAATTTTAAATTATTTAGGACTATTTGCATTAGAAGATATGAAATTTATTGAAGCAATAAAATATTTTTCAAAAGCCTCTAATTTAAATAAAAAAAATCACAGATATTTATACAACCTCGGAAACGCATATTTTTATAACGGTTGGATAAAAGAAGCAGCCCAAGCTTATGTTCAAGCAATATGTATGTCTCCAGATAATTTGGGATACAGGTATTCTCTTGCATATCTTTATTATGAACAAAAAAACTTTGATAAAACTCAAAAAGAAATTGATTATATACTTGAACATGATGCCGAATATGGACTTGCACACGTTTTGAATGCACTTTTGAAACTTGAAAGAAAAGATTTCTTAGGTGCTAAACAAGAACTTGAAACAAACTTGAAAAACGGAAACAACGACAATTTTACCCTTGTTTCTCTTGCAAACGTTTACAAAGAACTATTAATGTTTGAAAAAGCTGAAAATACAATTAAAAAAGTAATTGAAAAAAGTAATAACAGTTTAAATTATCAATGCCAACTTGCTGAAATTTTTATAGCTGAAAAAAAATATGATGAAGCTTTAACAATTATCAAAAATGTTTTAAATACAAATGAAAATTATATTAAAGCTTATGAAATAGGAGCAAAAGCCTCTTTTGCGAAAAACGATTTAGAAGCCACAAAAGATTTTGCACAAAAAGCAATTTCTCTTGATATGAATTATGCCGGTGGGTATTTTTATCTTGCACAAGTCAGATTTTCTGAAAAAGATTATGATGAAGCTATTGAATGTATGAAAAGAGCTATTATGTATGATGTAAACAATGCAGAATACTATGCTCAAATGAGTGAAATTTATAAAGCAAAAGAAGATTATAAAACAGCTCTTGATTACATAAAAGAAGCAGAAAGCATTTCAGAAGAAACTAAATATAAACTTATGTATAAAGACCTTGCTGCAATTAACAGAAAAAACAAATAAAAAATTTGACGTTGGAATTAATATAATTATATAATATTACTACAAATGTAGTTTTATGATAATTGGAGAGGATAACAGTGAATAGCAAAAATTTAAAAAAAGTTTTATTTGCAACTACACTTTTAATATTTATGGCTTCGCCAGCTTTTTCTGCTAAAAAGCAAGACAATGCATTAATAGAAATGCCAAAAACATATCCTGCAAAATACACATATAATTATGTTAAACAAATTACACCTATGTACAAAGAAGTAGGGAAAGACGAAGTTTTATATGTTGCACTTGATATGCTAAAAGGAACAAATGGAGAATTTTCTCGCAACGCAATTTTGGGAAATAATCTTTCTGGACGTCCGGTAAAAATTGAATTCAGGGATTTAGGTACAATAAACCCTGATTACGCAAAATTTGATGCTCTTGGCTGGAAGAAAAATAAACAACTATTTATTTATATTAACCCACGCCATAAAGATGCTCCTCCTGGGGCTTTAGCAGCACTTCTATCACATGAAGCACTTCACCAAGACGAATACAATTCCCTTGCTGAAGAAACTTATGCATGGACAATGGAAGCCTCTGTTTGGTATGAAATTTCAAAACTTTATCCTGAAAGTAATGATGAATTACATCCACTTGTCGTACGGGAAAACCAATTAAAAAAATTATTTGAACGTGGTGGCTATTCAAACAGGTATATCAAAAAAACAGTAATGTCTAATGAAGGCTATAAAAATTTACCATCAACCTCCCCAGGATTTGAAGATTTATAGTTTATGAAAAGGCTATAAGGCATTAAGG